>NZ_JBFAKH010000005.1:0-176775 GCF_040655635.1 Streptomyces sp. NPDC050388 | reverse complement strand
GCCCGAGCTGCCCTCGTCCTGCTCCAGCTCGAACACGGTCGCACCGCCTGAACGAAGATCACAAAACGTCACGAGACATTACCGAGAAGAGTTCACTGAACGACTGCTACTACCAGCCCGAGACCGCTCTCTGTCGGACCGCAGGCGGCGGGGACCGGCCCCTGCTCAACAACTGTCGTCCGGATCGCTGCGGGAACTCGACCATTACAGCCCGGCATCGCGGCGGGTGGGAGGCAGCACGCGGAGACACCGAGCGCGCGTTGGCCTTCGTGGGACTCTCCGACCTCCAGCGAACGGCTCTGCGGGAGCACCTCAGTGACATCACCAAAGTGATCGAAGGTATCGACCGTGCCAATGGCTGACGCAACCGAAACAGCCCTCCGAGCGGCCTCCGAACGCCTGCTTCGAGGAGAGCCCACCCGGAGCGACGGTTCCCTGACCATCGCCTCTCTCGCAGTCGAGGCCGGTGTCAGCAGAGCAAGTGCCTACCGTCACCCGCATGTCCTGACAGAGTTCCGACATCTCGTAGCTGATCGAGAAGAAGCAGCCATACCCTCGGCCTTCCTCCGACAGGAGGTCCAGGACTTGAAGTCAGCCGAGCGTCGGCTCCGCCAAGAACACGCACGCGAGGTACGGGAGCTACGAACCTCGATCAACGTCCTCGCACAGCAGGTACAACTCCTCACGTTGGAGAATCAGCGTCTCTCCGAGGCAACTGGCCAAAGAGATCGCGTCACACGCATCGATCGCCGCTGACCCGCTGCGCTTGCTGCGGCACGATATCCCGCTTGCAGAAGGTGATCTCGGTGGTCATCCTCGTAGGCGGCGAGACGGATCAAGCGGTGGTGCGCCGGCCCGTCCCGCCCCACGCTCCCCGGTCACGAGGTCGCTCGGTGGGTGCGCATCGCCAACATCACAGGGAGCAGTGTGCCGCCTTTCGTCTACCGGATCACCAAGTACGACCCCGTCGATCGCGACGAGCACGGCCACTACATCGGCGTTGAGGAGCCGACCAGCGACCACGGGGCAGTGGAGTCGGCCTACTTGCAGGCTGTCGCCGCCTTCGCGACGGTCTCGGGCATCGGCCGCCTGGCCATTCGCGAGCCGCAGCTCACCGGCGCCGTCCACTTCGGTCTGGAGCCGGCCGTAGAAGGCCACGGCCTGGGCGGTCTTTTCCCACCCGATCTCAGCGGATTCCACGACGGCGCGGAGGTCCCCCTCTCCGTCGGTCTGGAGCTGGTGCGGGCCATGCTCCGTGACAACGGCGTCTGGTGCCGTCTGGAAGTCGAGGACAGGTTCGCCGTGCACGTCGGGTGGGACCAGTACGTCTACGTCAGTAGCGACGATCCCTGCGAAAGCGCCCTTGCGCGCACCCGGGCACTCGGACTCTTCCCGGAGCGATTGCAGGCGTCGCCCTACGAGGCGGATTTCGACGAACCCGGCGTACAGCGATCCGCCGACGAGAACTTCTGGGCCCGGTTGTGCTGGTCCATCGCGATGCGGCAGGCCGCCCTGCTGGAGGAGCAGTACGTCGGCAACGCCTCCCGCTGGCACCGCCTCACGGAGAACACCCTCGACGCAGTACGGGCCAAGCTCACCCCCCGTGCCAAGTTGACCATCTGGCCGGACCTGTCCGCCGACGTCGATACAGTTCTCGCCACGCTCCCCGCCGAAGGCCCAGTGGAGCTCGTCTGGGAGGACGGGAACGGCGCGATCGCCAGCACGGTCGTCGACGAGACCGAGTATCAGGCACTCGCCGTGCAGGTGACGGGCGCCCGGGCCGCTGCCGCCCTGCCTCTGGACGTCGACTCACGCAACCCGCTGTTCACCGCTGTGCTGCCCGACAGTGACGGCGTTCTGCGGGCCCGGTGGAGGACCGAGCAGACCCCCAGCGACCGGAACTGGTCCTTTCTGCAGACTCTCCGCCGCGGGCAGATCGTCACCGGCGTAGTCACGGAGATCGCCAGCTTCGGCGTCACCTTCGTGGACATCGGCGGCTTCACCGCAATGATCAACATTCCAGAGCTGTCCTGGAGGCGTATCGATCACCCGTCCGACGTCGTCACCGTCGGGCAGGAGATCTCGGCCGAGGTACTCGACGTCGACACGGTGAGAGAGCGTGTGCCACTGTCTTTGAAGGCGTTGCAGGACGACCCGATGCCGCAGTTCGTCCAGCAGGTCGGCCAAGTCGTGACCGGCGTCGTGACCAAACTTGTGCCGTTCGGCGCCTTCGTCCGCATAGAGGACCGAGAGGACGGCCTCGAAGGACTCGTACACAACACCGAACTGTCCGAGGAGCCCGTTGCCGACCCTGAGGACGTCATTCAGGTCGGCGCCTCTCTCGTCGTGAAGATTCTCGACGTCGACCCCGCCCGGCGGCGCATCACTCTCTCCCACCTGCAGGCTCTCGCGCACGGAAGGGCTTGACCAGCCCGGGTCATCGGCTGCGCGGGATGACCGGCCAAGCCGACTCGACGACTGCCGTCGGGTTCGTGGTCCGCCTCAGGTACGCCTGCAAAGAGGCTGACTGCTCAGCCGCCGCTCGTACCTGGAGGTCATGCAGGTCCGCCAAGGACATCATCCCGATGGACTGGTGCTTCTCCCCCATGCGCCGCACCACACGGGCCGCGGCCACCGCGTCCGCCCTCGCATCGTGTGCGTCGTCGAGCGACACGCCGTAGTACGCGCACAACGCGTGGAGGGCACGCTTGCCCTTCCGATACTTGTCGACGTGCTTGTCGATCACCAGGGGATCGACGACCGGCGAGGGAACGGCGCCCAGCCGCTCACTGAGCGACTCCAGCCCGTACCGCCGGCACTCACGGTCCAGTAGCGACAGGTCGTAGCGCGCGTTCATCACCACCAGAGGTGTCCCTGCGTGCAGAGCCTCGGCAACGGCCTGTGTGATTTCTTCGATGGCGAACGAGGCCGGGACCCCCTGCTCGCGGGCGTGCTCCGTCGAGATGCCGTGGATCGCCGCAGCCTCTTCGGGTATCACCACCCCGGGATCGAGCAGCCAGGTCCGTTCGGTCGAGAGCGCCCCGTCCGGCTCCAGACGTACGACCGCCGCGGTGACGATGCGGTCGGTCTCGATGTCCGTGCCCGTGGTCTCCAGGTCGAAGGCCGCCAAAGCCCCGGTGATCCAGCTCATCGTGCAGCTCCTGCTCCGGCGCAGACCGGAACCCGGCACGCTGCTACCGGATGAGACACCTGAGACGCAGCTGAGGTGCGTGGATAAAACGCGGCGTTGTAGGCGACGACCGGGACGCCCGCGCTCCAGTGGGCGGTGAGGACGTCGGCGATCTCGTCGGCCACCCGGTCGGCGGGGCTCCCCTCGGCCGCCGCCCGCTCACCGCTGATGCCGTGCACGGCCACCGCCTCCGCCGGAATGGGCACCCCGGGATCGGCCAGCCACTCCCGGCGCCCCAGCGGCTCTCCGTCCCTGACCTCGATCACGGCCCCCGTGACGATCCGCGCCTCGCGCGGGTCGGTGCCCGTCGTCTCCAGGTCGAAGCCGATCAGCAGCTCTCGGTGCCAGCCCATGGGCCGTCCCCCTTCTGTGTGGTGCGTTCCCCCAGTGGTCACCACCTTCGCACGCACCACTGACAACCCGAAGGTCGCCTTCCGTTCACCGGTCGGGAGGGTTCACGAGAGGCCACCGCAAGGCGGGCATTCACGACACCGGGCGTGAATCCATCCACATCTGCTCGAACTCCTCGCGGTACGTGGGGAACAGGCCGCCCTCCTCGGCCTCACCCGGTTTGACCACCTTGCCGCCGTTGCGCAGCACCAGCACCGGTGCCTCCATCCCCCGGGCCCGGCGCAGATGGTTCTGCACCACGCCGACGCCGTCGGCGCCGTCCCCGTCCACGAGGTACGCCGTGCAGCGGGGCGTCTCGTCGTAGACCTGGATCTCGAAGGCTCCCGGGTCGCGCAGCCGGGACCGCACCCGGCGCATGTGGAGGATGTTCATCTCGACCGCGCGGCCGAGTTCCCCCCGTTTGAGGCCGAGTTCGCGCTCGCGGCGCTTGACCGCGCTGGAGGCGGGGTTGAGGAACAGCAGCCGCACCCGGCAGCCGGATTCGGCGAGCCGCACCAGACGGCGTCCGGAGAAGTTCTGCACCAGCAGGTTGAGGCCGATGCCGATGGCGTCCAGGCGGCGGGCGCCGCCGAAGATGTCCTCGGCCGGGAACTGGCGGAGCAGCCGCACCCGGTCGGGGTGGACGGCGACCACGTCCGCGTACCGGTCGCCGACCAGGTCCTCCACCGCGTCCACGGGCAGTCGGCGCGCGGACGGCACGTCGCCGTCGGCGCCGAGTATCTCCAGCAGCCGCGCCGAGGCCCGCTCGGCCTGGCTCAGCACCGCCTCGGACAGCGCCCGGTTGCGGGAGACGACGTTGCGGGTGACCTCCAGCTCGTCCAGGGCCAGTTCGACGTCCCGTCGGTCGTCGAAGTACGGCTCGAAGCACGGCCAGTGCTGGACCATCAGCTCCCGCAGCTGAGGGAGCGTGAGGAAGGAGAGCACGTTGTCGTCGGCCGGGTCGAGCAGATAGCCCTTGCGGCGGCTGACCTCGCGCACCGCGACCGCGCGCTGCACCCACTCCTGCCCGGCGGGTCCGGCGGCGGCCACCACCCAGTCGTCGCCGTGCATCGGCTCGTAGACCGGACGCAGCACGGCGGCGACCACCGAGCGCAGCCGCTGTTCGACGAGGTTCAGCCAGATGTAGGCGCGGCCGGCCCGCTGGGCACGGGTCCGCACCTCGCGCCAGTCGTCGGCGCCCCAGTCCAGGTCCGGTCCGATCGAGCCCGCGTCCATCGGCCGCGCCAACGACACCGCACCGGGTGGGACGTCCGTGGAGTTTCCCTCGTGTCCCTCGCCACCAGGGGGCAGCTCCAGCCCTCCCGAACCCACCCGCGCACCGCCTTCCGCTCCCCCGAGCACTCCCAGCCCCAACGATCAAGGAGAGTACTCCGCATGCGGTGCGCGGTGCAGCCCGATGGCGGGGTCGTTTCTCAACTTCCGCCTTCCACAAGCCTGTTCTGCCATGACCGCTTCCCGTGAGTGGTCGGATTCACTGTGTTTTCACAGCATCACCGACAGGAAGGCCCGGCTCGGGGAACCAGTACCGCGTGGGGCGACACGGCAAACACTCGGGGGCAAGGCGCCCCCACCGGGGCCGTCCACCTGAAAGAGTCGTGTCCATGCAGGTCTGGCCTGGCGAGGCGTATCCCCTCGGTGCCGCGTACGACGGCGCCGGCACGAATTTCGCGGTCTTCACGGAGGCCGCGGACCGAGTAGAGCTGTGTCTGCTGCACGACGACGGCTCCGAGACGGCGGTCGAACTGCGCGAGAGCGACGCGTTCGTGCGGCACGCGTACCTGCCCGGCATCATGCCCGGACAGCGCTACGGCTTCCGTGTGCACGGGCCGTACGCCCCCGAACGGGGGCTGCGCTGCAACTCGGCGAAGCTGCTGCTCGACCCGTACGCGCGTGCGATCAGCGGGTCGATCCGCTGGGGCGAGGAGGTGTACGGCTACCACTTCGACGCGCCCGAACGGCGCAACGACCTGGACTCGGCGCCGCACACGATGACGTCGGTCGTGGTCAACCCGTACTTCGACTGGGGCGACGACCGGCCGCCCCGGACGGAGTACCACCACACGGTGATCTACGAGGCGCACGTCAAGGGTCTCACCATGCGCCATCCGGGACTGCCGGAGGAGCTGCGCGGCACCTACGCGGGCCTCGCGCACCCGGCGCTGATCGAGCATCTGACCGAACTCGGGGTGACGGCACTGGAGCTGATGCCGGTTCACCAGTTCGTGAACGACCACCGGCTGGTGGACATGGGCCTGAACAACTACTGGGGCTACAACACCATCGGCTTCTTCGCCCCGCACAACGCCTACGCGTCCTGGGGCGACCGCGGTCAGCAGGTGCTGGAGTTCAAGTCGGCGGTGAAGGCGCTGCACGAGGCCGGTATCGAGGTCATCCTCGACGTCGTCTACAACCACACCGCCGAGGGCAACCATCTGGGCCCGACGCTGTCCTTCAAGGGCATCGACAACCCGGGCTACTACCGACTGGGACACGACAGGCGCCACTACACTGACACGACGGGGACGGGGAACTCCCTGCTCATGCGGTCCCCGCACGTACTGCAGATGATCATGGACTCGCTGCGGTACTGGGTCACCGAGATGCACGTCGACGGGTTCCGCTTCGATCTCGCGGCGACCCTGGCGCGGCAGTTCCACGAGGTGGACCGGCTCTCGTCCTTCTTCGACCTGGTGCAGCAGGACCCGGTGGTCTCCCAGGTGAAGCTGATCGCCGAGCCGTGGGACGTGGGTGAGGGCGGCTACCAGGTGGGCAACTTCCCGCCGCTGTGGACCGAGTGGAACGGCAAGTACCGGGACACCGTGCGGGACCTGTGGCGGGGCGAGCCGCGCACGCTCGCGGAGTTCGCCTCCCGGCTGACCGGCTCCTCCGACCTGTACCAGGACGACGGGCGGCGCCCGCTGGCCTCGATCAACTTCGTGACCTGCCACGACGGCTTCACCCTGCACGACCTGGTGTCCTACGACCACAAGCACAACACGGCCAACGGCGAGGACGACCGGGACGGCGAGAGCCACAACCGGTCCTGGAACTGCGGCGCCGAGGGCGAGACCGACGACCCGGACGTGCTGCGGCTGCGGGCCCGGCAGATGCGGAACTTCATCGCGACGCTGATGCTCTCCCAGGGCGTGCCGATGATCAGTCACGGCGACGAGGTCGCCCGCACCCAGCGCGGCAACAACAACGCCTACTGCCAGGACAACGAGCTGGCCTGGATCGACTGGCCCGCGGAGCGGGACCAGCGGGGTCAGCGCGACCAGCGGGACCAGCAGGACCGGCTGCTGGCCTTCACCCGCGCGATGGTGTGGCTGCGCAAGGACCATCCGGTCTTCCGCAGGCGCCGCTTCTTCCACGGACGGCCGGTGGAGGGCACCCACGACGACCTGTCCGACATCGCCTGGTTCACTCCGGAGGGGGCGGAGATGACCCAGCGGGACTGGGACTCGGCGCGGGCCTCGGCGCTGACGGTGTTCCTCAACGGCAACGCGATCTCGGAACCCGGCCGGCGCGGCGAACGCATCACGGACGACTCGTTCCTGCTGATGTTCAACGCCTCCCCCCATCCGCTGGAGTTCGTGGTACCGGTCGACCACGGCCGGCAGTGGCAGGTCGTGGTCGACACCGCCCGCGAGGACTGCGTGCCGCCGGGCACCGGTCCGAAGGTGCGGGCCGGCGCCCGGCTGACGCTGACCGACCGGAGCCTGACGGTGCTTCAGCGGCCCGCCTAGGCCGGTCCGCCCAGGCCGGTCCGGCGGCCGGTCCGTCAGCCGGTCCGGCGGCAGCCGGGTCACTGATGACAGGAAGGGCCGCAGGGCGGGTACGTACGTCTGCATGACCCCTGAGCGACCCGACCCCGCGGTCCCCACCGCCACCTACCGGCTGCAGCTGCGGCCCGACTTCCCGTTCGCGGCCGCGGCGGCCGCGGTGCCGTACCTGGCCTCGCTCGGGGTGTCGCATCTGCACCTGTCCCCCGTCCTGGAGGCGGTGCCGGGCTCGCCGCACGGCTACGACGTGGTGGACCACGCGCGCGTGCGTGCGGAGCTGGGCGGCGAGCAGGCGCTGCGGGCCCTGTCGCGCACCGCGCGGGAGCACGGGCTCGGCCTGGTCGTGGACATCGTCCCGAACCACATGGCGATGTCCCCGCGTCACAACCGCGCCCTGTGGGAGGTGCTGCGCGAAGGGCCCGCGTCGCACCACGCGCGGTGGTTCGACATCGACTGGGAGGCCCAGGGCGGCCAGGTGCTGCTGCCGGTGCTGGGCGGGCCGCTCGGCACGGAGACCGACCGGCTGAAGGTCGACGGCGACGTGCTGCGCTACCACGACCACGCGTTCCCGCTGCGCGAGGGCACGGCCCACCTGCCGCTGCCGCAGCTGCTGGACGCCCAGTGGTACCGCCCGGTGTGGTGGCGCCTGGCCCGTACGGAACTCAACTACCGGCGGTTCTTCAGCATCTCCGAGCTGATCGGGGTGCGGGTCGAGGACCCGGAGGTGTTCGAGGCCACCCACGCCAAGATCCTCCGGTTGCTGCGCGAGGGCGTGGTCGACGGGCTGCGCGTCGACCACCCGGACGGGCTCGCCGACCCGGACGGGTACCTGCGGCGGCTGCACGAGGCCACGGGCGGCCGGTGGACGGTGGTGGAGAAGATCCTGTCCGACGGTGAGCCGCTGCCCGCCTCCTGGCCGGTCGCCGGCACCACCGGCTACGACGCCCTGCGGCACGTGGACGGCCTGTTCACCGACCCGGCGGGGTTCGGGGAGCTGCTCGGCCAGTACCGGCGGTTCGCGGCGCCGCGGACGGACCGGGGCGGCGAGTGGGCGGCGACGGTGCGGCGGGCCGCGTACAAGGTGCTCACGCACGAGCTGGCCGCCGAGGTGGACCGGCTGACCCGGGTGGCGCACCGCCTGTGCGCCGGCTCGCTCGAGCCCGCGCTGCGCGACCGCGCGCCCTGGGCACTGCGCACCGCGCTCCAGGAGCTGCTGGTCCGGCTCGAGGTGTACCGGCCCTACACCTCCGTGGACCCGGCCGGCGTGGTCACCGAGGGGGCGGCGGCCTCGGCACGGCTCGCGTTCGCCGTGCCCGAGGAGGCCGGGGCGGTGGACGTCGTACGGGATCTGGTGCTCGGGCGGTACGGCGACGGGCCGGAGCAGGTGGAGTTCCGTACGCGGTTCGCGCAGACGGCGTCGGCACTGCGGGCCAAGTCGGTCGAGGACACGGCGTTCTACCGCTATGTGCCGCTGCTGTCGGCGACGGAGGTGGGCCAGGACCCCGGCGACCCGGCGGTGTCCCCGGAGCGGTTCCACGCGCACTGCGCACGCGTGCAGCGCGACTGGCCGACGACGGGAACGGTGGTGTCGACGCACGACACCAAGCACAGCGCCGACGTGCGGGCCGCGCTCCACGTGCTCACCGAGTGCCCGCGGCGCTGGGCGGACGTCCTGACGGAGGTGACCCGCACCGGTGAGGGCGTGCCGGACGCACAGCTGGCGTGGGCGGCCTGGCAGACGGTGTTCGGGCTGGGCCCGGCGGATCCGGAGCGGGTGGCGGGGGCGCTGCTCAAGCACGTGCGCGAGGCAGGGCTCCACACGAGCTGGACGGAGCAGGAGCCGCCGTACGAGGAGGCGGTGGCCCGGTTCGTGGCGGCGGGGCCGTGCGGGGCGCCGGGCGGGCGGGTGACGGCGCTGCGGGCCTCGCTCGAGCCGCACATCCACGCGAACGTGCTGGGCACCGCCCTGGTCCACCTGACGATGCCGGGCGTGCCCGACGTCTACCAGGGCTCCGAGTTCGAGTACCGGGCCCTGGTGGACCCCGACAACCGGCGCGCGGTGGACTTCCCGGCCGGCGGGCCGTCCGGCCCGGGCACGGGCGTCGGCAGCGGCGTCGGCAAGGACGCGGTGACGCGGGCCGCGCTGCGGCTGCGGGCGCGGCGGCCCGAGGCGTTCGGCGACACGGCGTCGTACGAACCGCTGGCCGCCGAGGGGCCCGGAGCCGCGCACTGTGTGGCGTTCGTGCGGTCCGGTGCGGTGCTGACCGCCGTGACCCGGCTGTCGCTGCGGCTGGCGGAGGCGGGCGGCTGGCGGGAGACCCGGCTGGCGCTGCCACCCGGCCGGTGGGGCGACGTCCTGGGGCCCGGACGGGAGTTCACGGGGCACGCGCGCGTGGCGGAGCTGTTCGAGCGGTCGCCGGTGGCGCTGCTGGAGCGCGCCGCACATCCTCCGGGGCCTCCCCCGTCAAACCCTTGACACCGTTCCGCGGCCGTGGGGTACTGCGCAGTGCGACGTTGTGTGGACAACGGGGGACGACGGGGATGACGGGGGGGTGGGTCTCCTGCCGGAGCTGCGCTATCCGACGGTGGCCGAACTGGTGTCCTCCGCCCGTGCGCTGACGGTCCAACGACCCGGTCTGAGCGTCCTGCGGCAGGTGGGGTCCTCCCGCGCGGGGCGGCCGCTGCACCTGCTGTCCGTGGGCCACGCCCGGCGTGCCGTGCTGGTGGTCGCCGGTGCCCATGCCAACGAACCGGCCGGCGGGGGCACCCTGCTCGTGCTGGCCCGGCGGGTCCTGGCGGAGAGCGAGCTGCGCAACGGCACGTCCTGGCACTTCCTGCTGTGCGCGGACCCCGACGGGGCGAGCCTCCACAGGACGTCGCCGCCGCACAGCCTGTACGACTACCACCTGGGCTTCTTCCGTCCCCAGGGATCGGAACAGCCGGAGTGGGCGCCGTCGGTGCTGCCGCCCGGCCGGCTGCCGCCCGAGACCCGGGCCCTGACCGGGGTCATCGACGAGCTGCGGCCCTACCTCCAGGTGTCGCTGCACGGAACCGATCTGGGCGGCAGCTGGGTCCAGTTGACGAGGGACGTGCCGGGGCTCGCCGAGCCGTTCGCCAAGTCGGCCGCGGAGCTGCACATTCCGGTGGAGACCGGTGCCTCGGACGCGGCCGGCTGGCCGGTGTCCGGCCCCGGGGTGCGGGTGATGCCGGCCCCGGGGGCCGGGCCGGCGTACCCGAGCCTGCCGGACGACGCGCGGCACAGCACCTGGTACCGCGCTCACCGGTACGGCGGTCTGACAGCGGTCGTCGAGGTGCCGATGTGGGCCGCGGCCCTGGTGGACGACCCCGGCCCGCATCCGGCACCGGCGGCGGCGCTGCGGTATCTCGCGGACCGGCTGCAGCGGGACGCGCGGAAGGTGCGGCAGGTGCTCGAGGAGGCGCGGCCCGGAGCCATGACGGGCGCCGGGGCCGCCGGCGGTCCGCTGTTGCGGGCGGCCGCGTGGGGGCTGGAGCTGGTACCGGGACTGGCCGACGACCTGATCCACACCCCGCCCGCGGACGGCACGAGGGCGTACGTGAGCAGTGTGGACGCGTTCACGCGGCGGGTGCCGCTGCGGGCGGCGGCGATGCTGCTGCGGGAGCTGCGGGAGACCGACGCGCGCGCGGCGGCGCGCCTCGACCGGCTGGTCGCGTTGTGGAGCGACGCCTTCGCCGTGCACTTCCGGGCCCGCTGGGTGCCCGTGCAGCACCAGGTGGAGCACCAGGCACGCACGGTCGTGGCGGCGGCGCTGCACGCCCGCGCGTGACCGTGCGGCGCGCACCGGCGAGGAGCGGGAGGCCGGAGCGGACCGCTCCGACCCCCCTCCCCCTTGCCTACGCCCCGTCCAGGGCGAACACGGAGCCGGTCCGGGCCCTCATCACGCACGCGTTCGGGAAGGTCTCCGTGTACTCGACCGGCCGCCCCCGCCACTGCCCGCGCGCGTGGGCGGTCACCGGGGCGTGGACCATCGTGCAGATGGTGTCCCGTGCCGGGATGTCGGAGATCCGCCCGTCCGCCGCGGCGAGTTCCGCGCAGGCGTCGGCGGCGCGCGGGTGGCCCTGGGGCGGGTCGCAGAGGAGCATGCTGCCGGACGCCGTGCCGGTCCGGGGCTCGCCCCGGTCGATGCCGACGGCCAGCCAGGTGTCGGGGGCGGCCGCGCCCCGGGTGTCCGCCTGCGCGGGCGCGGGCGCGGTGCAGGCGAGGAGGGCGACCACCGCCAGCAGGGCGCCCCGTACCGCTTTCACTGAGGTGCGCGTGGTGTACATGGTGTACGTCATTCCAGATGCATCGGCACGGCGGTGCCGGAACCCCAGCCCGGCTCACTCGAACGGGAACGTGCGACCGGGATCCACCATGTCGTGCCCGGCCGTGCTCAGTTCGCCGCGAGCCGGTACGTCATCCGCCCGAAGCCGACCTGGTCGCCCTCGCGGACGACGGCCGCGCCGACGACCCGACGCCCGTTCACCGTCGTGCCGTTGGTCGATCCGAGGTCCCGCAGCACCCACAGGCCGCCCTGAAGGTGGAGCTCCGCGTGCATCCGGGAGACCGTCTCGTGGTTGAGCCGCAGCCCGTTGGCGGGATCGCGCCCTATGCGCAGCGGGTGGCCGGTCGCCGGATGGGGCAGCAGCAGCTTCGGCAGCCGCTCGGCCCGCCATGCCCCGCGCAGCCGTACCGTGAACCCGGAGACCGCCTCCACGGAGGAGAACAGCAGGCGCGAGAAGCGGCCCTCGGTGGGCAGGTCGGCGGTGAGCGGGGCGAGTTCCTCGGGAGACCGGGCGGCGAGGGCGAGTTCCATGCGCCGGATGAACGTGTCGTGGGACAGCCGTCCCACTGCGGCACCGTCCCGCAGCACCTTCAGCGCCTTGTCGCGCTCCGCGTCGGAGAGCCGCGCGGGGTACGTGTTGAACTCGAAGGACGACGTCACGCTGCTGATTGTCGGCCAGCGCGGGGCTGACTGTCCAGGAGACCGGAGAAGCGCCGTCCCGGCCGCCCCCGCGGTCGCCGAGACCTCCGGCGGCGACACCCGCCGAAAAAGGATCATTCTCCGGCGGATCGGTCTCCCATGCAGCACGATGGACGGACTACATCACGGTGAGCAGACGAAGGGGAACCGTCCGTGCAGTTCGAGGTGTGGGCACCGCAGGCCGGCAGGGTGACGCTCCAGTGCGACGGCGTCACGCGCCCGTTGGCGCGCGATCCGGAACGAGAAGGGTGGTGGCGCGGGGAGGCCGACGCGCGCGACGGCTCCCGGTACGGCTTCTCCCTGGACGACGGGCCCGTGCTGCCCGATCCGCGCTCGCGACGGCAGCCGGACGGGCCCGACGGGCCGAGCGCTGTCGTCGACCACGAGGCGTACGCCTGGCGTGCGGCGTGGGACGGGCGTCCGCTGCCCGGCGCCGTCCTGTACGAGCTGCACGTGGGCACGTACACGCGCGAGGGCACCTTCGACGCCGCCGCCGAGCGGCTGGAGCACCTCGCCGGACTGGGCGTCACCCATGTGCAGCTGATGCCCGTGTGCCCCTTCCCGGGCCGCCACGGCTGGGGGTACGAGGGAGTCTCGCCGTGGGCGGTGCACGAGCCGTACGGCGGACCCGAGGCGTTGAAACGGTTCGTCGACCGCGCGCACGGCCTGGGGCTGGGCGTCGTCCTCGACGTGGTGCACAACCATCTGGGGCCGTCGGGGAATCACCTCCCCCGGTTCGGCCCGTACTTCACCGACACCCACCACACCCCGTGGGGCGCCGCCGTCAACCTGGACGCGCCCGGCTCCGACGAGGTGCGGGCGTATCTGGTGGAGAGCGCGCTGGCGTGGCTGCGGGACTACCGGATCGACGGGCTGCGCCTGGACGCCGTGCACGCGCTGGCGGACACGCGCGCGTACCACTTCCTCGAGGAGCTGTCGGCGGCCGTGGACGCGCTGGCCGCCGAGACCGGCCGGCCGCTGTTCCTGATCGCCGAGTCGGACCGGAACGACCCCCGGGACATCACCCCCCGCGCGGCGGGCGGCCACGGGCTGCACGCGCAGTGGAACGACGACTTCCACCACGCCCTGCACACCGCGCTGACCGGTGAGTCGCAGGGCTACTACGCCGACTTCGCGCGCGCCCCGTTCGCGGCTCTCGCCAAGACGCTCCGCGGTGGTTTCTTCCACGACGGCACGTACTCCACGTTCCGCGGCCGGCGTCACGGCCGGCCCCTGGACCGCACGCGGGTCGCCGGGCACCGGCTTCTGGGCTACAGCCAGACCCACGACCAGGTCGGCAACCGGGCCCGGGGAGACCGGCTGGCCGCGCTGGTCTCGCCGGGCCTGCTGGCCTGCGCGGCGGCCCTCACCCTGACGGCCCCGTTCACACCGATGCTGTTCATGGGCGAGGAGTGGGCGGCCGGCACACCCTGGCAGTTCTTCACCGACCACACCGACGCCGAGCTCGCCGGGGCGGTGCGCGACGGCAGACGCCGGGAGTTCGCGGCGCACGGCTGGGCCGAGGAGGACGTGCCCGACCCGCAGGATCCCGCCACCCGCGACCGCTCCTGCCTCGACTGGTCGGAGCCGGAGCGCGAGCCCCACGCGCGCGTGCTGGCCTGGTACCGGCAGCTCGTCGCCCTGCGGCACGCCCAGCCGGACCTCACCGACCCCGACCTCGCCGACACCAGGGTGGTGCACGACGAGGAGCGGCGCTGGCTGGCCTTCCGGCGCGGGGACGTGCTGGTGGCCGTGAACCTGGGCGCCGAACCGGTCCCGATCGCGCTGGGCGTCCCGCACGCTCGCGTGCTCGCCGCCTGGGAACCGGTCGACGTGCCGGGCACCGACGGGGTGCTGCGCCTGCCCGGTGAGTCCGCGGTGGTGCTGCTCCAGGAGTGAGGGCCGGGGCGCCGGGACCCGGCCGTCGGGCGTGCCTCCAGGACGTGCCTCCGGACGTGTCCCCGGGCATGACTCAAGGCATGTCGTCGGTGCCGCGGAGGTCCGTCACCCGCTCCAGGAGGATCGCCTCCCAGGCCCGGCGCAGCCGGACCCGCAGCAGCGGCAGCGGGCCGGTGCCCCTGCCGCCGAGCGCCTCGGCGAGGTGCAGGACGCTGTCGCAACGGGCCAGCCAGAGCCCGCGCAGACAGGGGCGGGCGCCGTAGCCGGCGAGGGTGGCGGCGCGTACGGCGGCCGGGGAGCCCACGGCGCACGCCAGACCGGCGATGTCCTCGGCGGGGTCGCCGATCACCGCTCCCGCCCAGCCGAGGACACCGCGTACCCGGCCTTCGGCACTGACCACGAGATGCGCGCCGGTGAGGTCGTGGTGGACGAGGACCGCCGAGGCCGGCTGGGCGGTGAGCTGGACGGCGGCGGACGGGGTGAGGTGCCGCAGTCTGCCGGGGGCGAACTCGTCGGCCTCGGCGAGCCGTTCGGCGGCCTGTCCGGCGGCCCGGCGCAGGGACTCCAGGGAGCGAGGGGGAACCCGCGGCACGCCCAGCGTCTCCGCCTGCCGCACCGGCACCTCGCGCAGCCCGGTGAGCAGCGCGGCCAGGTCGGCCTCGCCCCCGGCGGACACCCGGTGCTCCTCCGCCGACCCGCCGGGCAGCCTGGTGTCCAGGGTGCAGACCAGGCCGGGCGCCCACTCGCCGTGCGCCACGCTCGACGGCACCGCGACCGGGATGTGCGGCCGGACGAGTTCGCGCAGCCGCAGCTCACGGCGCCTGCGGGTGCTCGCCGCCCGGTCGGGGGCCAGCCGCAGCACATGGCGGGTGCCGACCCACCAGGTGGCGGATTCGGTGCCCTCGCCGACGGGCCGCACGTCCACTCCGTCCGGTCCGGCGGCGGTGTCCGTGCCTCCCTCCTCGTGCTGCAGGAGGGTACGGACCAGTCGGCGGACGGTGTCCGCGGTGGGTGTCGGTGCCTGGGTCATGGTCGCGCCTGGTGTCGTTCGATGGACGTTGTTGGAACGTCTGGGGCCACTCAGTCCACTATGACCGCTTTCCGTACGCCCTCCATGCGGGCGGCGGGCACCTCGGCGGTGAAGGGAGCGAGCGTACTGCCGGTCGTCCGGACCCCCCGGGGCGTACCTGTGGACTACGCGTGGTTACGTAAAGCTACGTTCTGCTACGTGAAGTCATGGGCAGCATCCTGCCCGGCGGACGGGGGCCGCGCGAGCCGGTCCACCGCGTTCAGCCGGTCGTGTCGCCTTCTCCGAGGCGCCCGCGGCCCGCTTCCCGGTGGTCGGGTGACGGCAGGGAGGGCCGTGAGCCGCTGGTGGCCGCCGGGCAGGGGTCCCCGCCCGGCGTTGTGGCCGGGACCGGCTCCCCCTCAGGAGAGGGAGACCACGGGCAGCGGGGGTGTGCGGTCCGGCAGGAACCGGTGGGCCCGGCCCGAGAGCCACTCGTCCTTGTAGCGGTCCACGCTCCGGTGCCAGTTCAGGATGCCCGCCAGCCAGTTCCGCAGGTCCAGCACATAGTCCCGCATGATCGCGCGAGCCTCCGGGGAGAGCTCGAAGTCCTCGTACAGCACGGGCAGTTCGTGTTCCACGACATGCTCGAACTGTTCCAGGCGTCGGCTCATCAGATCGTGGACGATGCCGAGGGCCCTCGGGTAGTCGCAGCCGAAGAAGGTCTGTACGACGAGAATCGCGTTGTGGATCTCGCCCTCGTACTCGATCTCCTTCTGGTACGAGAAGACGTCGTTCAGCAGGCAGGCGTAGTCGATGGCCGCGTTCTCCAGGGAGCGGACCGGGCCGCTGCGGTAGACCTCGGGCGCCACGGCGGGGCCGTGGCCCATCCGGCACAGACCGAGCGTGAGGTCGGAACCGAAGGTCCGCCGGCGCATCTCCAGGTAGTCGACCGGGTCGGGCACGCGGTGCAGCATCTGGTTGCCCAGTTCCCACAACCAGCTCTCGGTCATGTCGTTCACGGCCTTCTTCAGGACGGCCCGCTCCCCGGGCGTCATGGCCGCCGTGGTGCGCGCCCACAGGTCGGTCAGGGCCCGCTCCATGGCGTCGGCCGCCGGTGGCACCGGTTCACCGTCGACGGGCATGCAGTCCGACAGGCGTGCCGTGGTCAGCCGCGCGGCGGCCAGGTCACGGCGGTGCCCGTAGACCAGCGGGTAGTAGTCGTCGCCGTAGGTGCCCCAGGCGAGCCACTGGGCGCTGAGGTCGAGCGCCTCGGGAGTGGCGTCCGGGTCGAGTCCGGCCGAGCACAGCGCGAGATCGTAGGCGGCGAGCTTGTCCTCGTCCCACACGCCCTCGGCGAGGATGCCCGTTTGCCGGCACCAGTCGGCGAGGGTGCTCCGGGAGGCGTCGAGGTGCGGGCTGAGTTCCAGCGGGAAAGGCATCCGGATGTCGGGGATCAGGGACGGGCCGACCTTCCGGTACGGCACATGGGTGTGGGCCCGCAGCCTCCCCCACTGCCCGGACGGCGCGGGAGGTGCCCCCACCGCCCCCGCGGCGGCGAGCAGCCCCCGCACGTCGGCGGCCGAGGTGCCGGGCCCGGTCGGGCCCGCCCACGGGCCGGTCCGTCGCGCGCCCTCGTTCATGTACCTGCTGGATCGCAGGTGCCATTCGTGACCGCCGGACTGCCAGTCCTGCAGCCCCTTCGCGTACGCCGCCACGGCCGCGACCTCGTGCGGGGCGAGGCCCTGCTCCAGGGCGACCGCGGGCACTTCGGTGAACGCGGTGTGCTCGAACTGGTGCAGTCGTGAGGTGAGGATCTCGTTGACGGTGTCGGCGGCCTCCTGCGTGGTGCAGCCGAAGAAGGTCTCCAGGACGAGCACGCCGTTGCTGTTCTCACCCTCGTCCTCGACCTCGCGCTGGTAGGAGAACAGGTCGTTGCGCAGGTGCACGGCGTCGGAGAACGTCTCCATCAGCACTCGCAGCGGCCTGGATCCGGCGACGGCGGCGGGCACTTCGGCCGTCGCGTACTCGACGAGCCCCGCCGACCAGGGGGCGCCGCCCACCTTGCGGCGCATCTCGACGTACTCGACGGGGTTGGCGATCCGTCCCTCGTTGATGTTGGACAGCTCCCACAGCGACTCGTTGAGGAGGTGCTCCGTGGCGAGGGCGAACCGGGCGCGCCACTCCTGGGACATCGCGGGTACCGTGCGCGCCCACAGGTCGGCGAGGCCCGCCTCGACCGGGTTCCGCGGCTCGGGGACCGGGGTCGCGGGGTCCAGCGGCATGAACAGCGGCAGCCGGTCCAGGTGGGCCTTGCCTCCCTCACGGTCCTGGCTGCGTTTGAACAGCTCCAGGAAGTGGTCGTCGAAGAAGAAGACCCACACGTACCAGTCGGTGATGAGGGAGAGGGCGGGCCCGTCGCAGTCGGGATGGGTGTAGGCGCAGAGCAGGCCGTAGTCGTGGGCGTCGAGGTCGGCCTGGTTCCAGACTCCGGAGCCCTCCAGCATGCCCATCTCGCGCGCCCACGCCGACGAGTGGGCACGGGCCTGGTCGAGATGCGGGTTCAGCCGCGCGGGGTGCGGCAGGTAGAAGTGCGGAAGTTCGAACGGCTGGTTCGCTGAAGACACTTCCGCTGAGGACGCTGAGGACCCTGAGGACGCTGAAGACATGGCCGGGCACTACCCGGGGGCCCGTGGCGGCATCCACCGGCCCGTCCATGATCACACCATCGCGTGAAACCTCGCCGATACGCCGAAAACGGGTTTCGGCATGCTATGTCCGCACCTGGATCAGCGCGTGGGTGCCGCTGGTGCGCCAGCGTTGCTCCTCGGCCGCGACCAGCGCCTCCTCCGTACCGGGTGCCAGGCCGGTGACGACGTCGGACTTCAGGGTGCGCAGAGCGGCGACCGGCCCCGGGAAGTACCCGGTGACCTCCGCGAACGGCGTGGTCGGCGGCCACTGCCGATCGCCCACCAGGCGGCGGTAGTTGAGGTCTCCCTTGACGATGGTGACGACGGCCCGGGCGAAGTCGGCGCGGAGGTCGTCCGGCATCTCCTCGTAGGGCAGCGGGGAGCAGGAGAAGGGGTGCGCGCGCAGGGCGAGCCGTCCGTCGGCGAGGGCGTCCCGGAGCCGGCGCCCGTGACCGGCCGCTGCCGCCCCGGCGTCGGTCAGCCGGCGCAGCGCGTCGACGACGTCGGCGGTGGTGGCGTCGGAGACGTAGTACGGGTACGGCTTGACGTGCAGCATCACCCGGCCGATGTGCCCGTGGGCCAGCAGGTGGTCGATGAGCAGCAGATCGGGGACGAGTTCGCGGCCGGCGTTGTCGGCGACCAGCACCAGGGTGCTCGCCGGGCCCGCGTGGGAGGGGTCCAGCAGCGACCACAGGCGCTCGCTGTCGTCGGACACCAGCGCGGGAACGGCCTCCGCGAGGTCGGTTCCCTCGGCGGACAGCCGGAAGCCGAGGTCGGCGCGGTTTCCCCAGAGGGAGCCGTGCAGCAGGGCCCGGCCCCGTTCGTCCGCGGGCCGCCCGGCGAGGTCGTCGAGCGCGGCGAGTTCCCCGCCGGTCTCGGACGAGTCGAGTTCGGCGAGCTTGGAGGGGCGGAAGGGGTCGATGCCCTGCCAGGGTCCGGGGCCGAAGTACCCCACGGCTCCCAGCAGTTGACGATAGAACCAGCTCTCGGACCACAGCCAGGGCACGTCGTACCAGGACTGTCCGGTGTACGTGTCCATCCCCCAGGCCTTCCAGCGGTCCCGGTCGTGGGCGTCGGCGGGGAGGGCCTCGATCGCGCCTCGGGTGCAGTTGGCCAGCAGCGCGTCGAGCGCGTGCCGCTGCGCGGGCTCGTAGGGGAAGGCGTCGCGCACCTGTCGGATGATCGCGGGGTGCCGCTCGGCGAGCACGCCGTGCGGGAACGAGCCGGGCCGGTTGCCGAGGAGCACGGGAGCGGTGGGGGTGTCGGGCATGCGGCTCACCGTAACGCGCGGCGCCGGCCGGCGTGACCGGCCGCACCGGCGGGGACGGCCGCGCCGACGGCAGGGGCGGCCGGGGGTCACACCGGGGCGATCTCCCGCTCCAGCCGTGCGGCCAGGCTGAGATAGCGCGCCCTGCGGGTCACCGGCACCAGGCCCCTGATGAGGATCTGCCACATCTCCGCGGTGCGGCGGGGCTGCCGGGCGACGGGTTCCCGGGAGCGGCCCACGACCCGGGTGCCGATGAAGAAGCAGACGAGGGAGTGGGCCACGACCTCGATGTCGACCTCCGGGTGGACGTCGGCCTCCTTGACCGCGCCGAGGAGCCGGGCGGTGACGATGTCCATCCACTCGGCGAAGGGGTGGCTGAGCGGGGGGCGCGGCCGGGTGCCCCCGGTGGCGAGCCGGAGCCCCGCCCGCAGCACGGGGTCCTCGGCCGACAGGCGGGCTATGCAGAAGGTGAGACGCATCAGCGCCTCCAGGGAGGTGTGGCCGCGGGTCTCGGTGTCCCTGGCCAGTCGGCGGCAGGTGGCGGACTGGAGCTCCAGGATCGCGTGGGCCAGGTCCTCCTTCGCGGCGAAGTGGAAGTACAGGGCTCCCTTGGTGACGTGGGCGTGCTCGACGATGTCGCTGAGACTCGTCGATTCGTACCCCTGCCGGTCGAACAGATCGGCGGCGGCCGTGATGATCGTCGCGCGGGTCTGCTCGGCGCGTACCTGCCTCGCCATCGACTGAACTCCTGAGCCGGAAAGGAACGGGGCATGCCGTTTGTTTTTACCCCGAGTACACGATAACTCACCCTGTGACGGCGTCCGTTCCAGCGGTTCGTCCCGTGATGCGGCACACATCCGGCAATTCAAGTTCGGACGCCGAAAGAAAACAGCACGTCCGGTATCCGAGTGTGGCAGCCGCGTCGGCGCAAGAGAACGGCGGGTGGCTCCGGGCGGAACGCGTCGCGCTGTGTCAGAGTGTCCCGCCAACGCCCCGGAAGGCCTTCGGGGTTGACCCGGAGCAAGCCCGTCCGCGCTTGTCCGGCGGGCCCGTTCGGGTTCCGTACCGGCCGCGCGGTTAGGGGCGGGAAGGGGACGGCCACCCCTGTCACCTCGGAACTCACCGTTCATCACAATGCGGCAGCGGCATCTCACTTCACGTGGTCCCTCACTTGACTACCAGTGGTGCGACGCGATTGGCTCCGGCCAGCGAGAGTCACCTGATCGGCGTAACACCCCGCGACTCCGCCCCTGCTTCCGTCTCCTCACTTGCTCGGCCGTACAGCGAGGTCCGCTCCCTCATGAACACTCGTCCCCCGTCCCACGGTTTCCCGAGACGGCCCCTCCGCCCGGCCGTGCTCGCGGCAGCCGTCGGTCTGCTGGTGACCGGCTGCTCCGCCTTCGACGTGACCGGCGACTCCTCGGACTCCAGGAGCGCGGATGCGGCCGGCGACGGGATGAGGGTCGTGATGGTGACGCACGGCGGTGAGGGGGACGCCTTCTGGGACAGGGTGCGCAAGGGCGCCGAGGCCGCCGCGGCGAAGGACGGCATCGACCTCACCTATGTGAGCGACGCGGACCCGGCCGGCCAGGCCGAACTGGTGCGCGACGCGGTCCGCGACAAGGTGGACGGCATCGCCCTCACGCTGGCCAAGCCGCAGGCGATGAAGGGCGCGGTGAAGGAGGCACGCGAGGCGGGCATCCCCGTGGTCGGGCTCAACTCCGGCATCGGCGCCTGGAAGTCGACGGGGCTGCTGGAGTACTTCGGTCAGGACGACGGCGTCGCGGGCCAGGCCGTCGGCAACAAGCTGAACGAACTGAAGGCCGAGCACGCCCTCTGCGTCATCCACGAGCGGGGCAACGTCGGGCTGGAGGCCCGCTGCGCCGGCATGCGCAAGACGTTCGACGGGAAGACCGAGAACCTCTACGTGGACGGTTCCGACGAACGCGCCTTCTCCGGCATCGTCACCGCCCGGCTGCGCCAGGACCCGACCATCGACGAGGTGGTCGCCAACGGCGCGCAGCAGGCCCTCCTCGTGGCCGACGCCGCCAAGAAGGCGGACACCGGGGCGCACGTGGCCACCTTCGATCTCAACAAGGACCTGGTGGGCGCCGTCCGCAGGGGCGCCATCCGGTTCGCCGTCGACCAGCAGCCCTATCTCCAGGGCTATCTCTCCGTGGACGCGCTGTGGTTGTACCGGACCAACGGCAACATCAGCGGCGGCGGGGTGTCACCCGTGCTCACCGGGCCGGCGTTCGTCACGAAGACCAACGCCGCCTCGGTCGCCGAGTTCGCCGCCAACGGAACCCGGTGACGGTCGCATCCGGTGAAGACCTACTCGAGGACTCGGTTACGCACGGGCTGTACGGTCACCTGTGCGGATGACCTCCCGCGCATCACCCGGGAGTGACCGGACGTGCGTCCGGCCCATCCGTCCGCAGGCTGTTCCCCGGCTGTTCTGCACCCGCAATCCCCGCTGATCCGACCGTTCTAGGACGACGATGTCTCCACGGACAGGCGCCCGGCGCCGTCTCGGCTCCATACGTCTCTCGCTGGTCCTCCTGGCCCTGGTGCCCAGCGTCACCCTCGCCGCCATGTGGGGCGTGACGACGATCCGGATGTTCTCGGAGGGGCTTCAGCTCCGTGCACAGACGGAGTTGAGCCGGTCGACCGGCGCGATGGGCACCGAGGCGACCCTCGCGTTGCAGCAGGAGCGGAGACTGTCCGCGGCCTGGCTGGTCTCGCCCGAGACGTCCCGGGCCGCCCTCGAGGCGCAGCGCGAGAAGACGGACGTGGCGGTGGCGAAGCTGGTCGGGCAGGCCGACGCGATCGCCGAGGCGCCGGCCCGTGTGTCGGAGCGGCTGTACTCGGTGCTCGGTTCGGTGGGCAGCCTCGAGTACTACCGGGGCCAGGTGGACAAACCGAGCGACATCACCGCCGAGCAGGCGCTCGACCAGTACACCTCGATCATCGACGACCAGATCCACGCCTTCCAGGAGCTGTCGCAGGTCGACGACGGCGACCTGACCTCGCAGGCCGGGCCGTTGGTCTCGCTGGAGCACGCGGCGGAACTGGTGACCAAGGAGGACGCGCGGCTCACCCTGGCCTGGCCGTCCGGGGAGCTCGACGAGCCGTCCTGGTCCGCCTTCGCGGGGTCGGTCGCCACCCGCCGCTGGCTGATCGAGGACCAGATCGTGCCGTCCCTGCGCGGCGACACCAAGACGCAGACCGAGCGGATCCTGCACAGCCCGGAGTGGCGCACCCTGCAGGAGATCGAGGACGAGGTGCTCGCCGTCCACCCCACCGCGGAGGGCACGGCCGAGCTGCCGGACGCGCAGAAGCGGTGGGACGCGGCCCTGACCGAGGTCACACCGCAGTACGCCGCTCTGATCCGGCAGCAGACCGACGCGCTGCTCACCCGCAGCGCCGCCGAGGCCCGCGGTCTGCTGCTGACCGCGGCGGCGCTCAGCGCCGGCGGACTGCTCGCCCTGCTGCTGTGCGTCGGCATGTCGTGGCGGATCACCCGCTCGCTGTCCCGCCGGCTGCACGGCCTGCGGATGGCCACCCTCAGCCTCGCCGAGGAGCGGCTGCCCGACGTGGTGGCCCGGCTGGAGCGGGGCGAGAAGGTCGACGCCGAGTCGGCGACCACTCCGCTGGACTACGGCCACGACGAACTCGGCCAGGTCGCCCAGGCGTTCAACACCGCGCAGCGCACCGCGGTGCACACGGCGGTCGAACTCGCCGACACTCGGCGCGGATTCCAGAAGATCATCCTGGGCATCGCACGGCAGAGCCAGAACCTCGTCAACCTCCAGCTCAGCAAGCTCGACGCGCTGGAACGCCGGCACACCGACCCCGAGGTCCTCAAGGGGTTGTACGAACTGGACTCCACGGCAAGCCAGTTGCGCCGGTACGAGGAGAACCTGGTCATCGTCAGCGGTGAGCGGCCCGGCCGTTCGTGGAGCGAACCGGTCGCACTGATCGACATCCTGCGCAGTGCCGTCGGTGAAGTCGCCGAATACCAGCGGGTGGAGGTGCACACCGACGAAGAGGTGGCGCTGGCTCCGCCCGCGGTGGCCGACGTCATCCACCTGCTGGCCGAGCTGATCGACAACGCGACGGTGTACTCGCCCGCGCCGAGCCCCGTCGGGGTGCGTGCCGCGTTGGTGGCCAAGGGCCTCGCCGTCGAGGTCGAAGACCGGGGACTCGGCATGTCCGAGGACGACTACGCCTCGATGAACGCCCAGTTGGCCAAGCCCCCGCAGTTCGACGTGGTGGCCCTCGCCGACGACCTGCGGCTCGGCATGTTCGTGATCTCCCAGCTGGCCCACCGGCACGGCATCGCCGTCACCCTGCGTCCGTCGCCGTACGGCGGGACGACGGCGATCGTGCTGCTCCCGCACGAGATCGTGGTGTGCGACGCGCCGCACGAGGCCGGGGCCGCCCCCGCCGTCGGAACGAACGGACACCGCGCGGCGACCGACCCGGACCGGGCGGCCACCACCGGCACCACGGACACGGCGGACACGGCGGACACGGCGGACACGGCGGATGCCAAGGACACCAAGGAGCCCGAGAACGCTGCGGACGCCCGGCCCCCCGCGACCGACGTGACCGCGGGTACGGCGCCGCCCCGGCCCGGGGCCGCCGTACGGACCACTCCCCGCCCGCCCACGGCCGCGCCCGGGCTCACCCCGCTCCCCCGCCGGGTGCCGCAGACCAGCCTGGCCGCCGAACTGCGGGAGGAGGTGGCCGTGTCCGTCACCGAGCACGACTCCGAGGACTTCACGCCGGAAGACGCGGCCTCCTCCCTGGCCGGCTTCCAGCGCGGCACGTCCCAGGCACGCGCGGAAGACGACGACGCCCGTACCGACGACGATGCCGTCCCACCGGCCGCCACCGGCATGAGGGCCTCCTCCGGGGCCCCCGCCGGCTCCCGAGAGCTCCCGAACCCCCCGAATCCGCCCTCCGACCGCTGAACGCCGACGAAGGAACACAGAGATGACACGCCCCGTACCCGCCACTCACACCCAGCTCGACCAGCTGCTCACCGGACTCGTGGAGCGGGTCGCCGAGGTGAACCAGGCCGTGGTGCTGTCCGAGGACGGTCTGGTGGTCAGCAAGTCCACCGGGTTCCTGCGCGACGACGCGGAGCGTCTGGCGGCCACCGCGTCCGGACTGATGAGCCTCAGCAAGGGCGTCAGCATGGACTTCCGCGGCGGCCCGGTGCGCCAGGCGCTCATCGAGATGGCCAACAGCTACCTGATCCTCACCTCGGCCGGGCCGGGCGCCCATCTCGTGGTGCTGACCGGAGCGGGCGCGGACGTCGGCGTGGTCGCCTACCAGATGAACATGCTGGTGAAGAAGATCGGCGAGCATCTCAGCGCGGCGCCCCGGGGCACGGCAGACCCCGCCGTCGACTCCGGCGCGTGAGGTGGGCGGAGGCGATGTCGCGGGCCGTCTCGTCCGACCGTTCACCCTGACCGGTGGCCGGACGCGGCCCAGCCGCGCCGACTTCACGCTCATCACGACGGTGACGGCGGTCGATCCGCAGCCCGAGGCGGCCGCCCGGCCGCAGCCCGAGCACCTCCGCATCCTGCGGCTGTGCGCGGAGCCCATCGCGGTGGCGGAACTCGCCGCCCGCCTCGACCTCCCGATGAGCGTGGTCGTCATCATGCTCTGCGACCTGCTGGAGGCGGGCCGGATCACGGTCCGCCCGCCGCACCACGTCACCCGCACCACCCCGGACCTGGATCTGCTGCAGAAAGTGAGGGACGGACTTGGCCGGCTCTGACACCACCGCTCAGGCACCCACCGCGCGTTCGGCACCCGACACGGTCAAGATCCTGATCGCCGGGGGCTTCGGCGTGGGCAAGACCACCATGGTCGGCTCGGTCAGCGAGATCGCCCCGCTGCGCACCGAGGAGCCGCTGACCATGGCGGGCCTGGACATCGACGACCTCGAGGGCATCGAGGAAAAACGTGACACCACGGTGGCGATGGACTTCGGCCGGATCACCGTCTCCGACGACCTGGTGCTGTACCTCTTCGGTACGCCGGGCCAGCAGCGGTTCTGGTTCATGTGGAACGACCTGGCCCTCGGCGCGCTCGGCGCGGTGGTCCTGGTCGACGTGCGCAGGCCCGAGTCCAGTTTCGCCGCGATCGACTTCTTCGAGCGCCGGAGCATCCCGTTCGTCGTCGCCGTGAACGGCTTCCACGGGGAGCATCCCTACCCGGTCGAGGACATCCGGGAGTCGCTGACCCTGCCGGAGGGCGTGCCGGTGCTGCTCTGCGACGCGCGGGAGCGCGAGTCGTCCAGGGACGTGCTGATCGCCCTGCTCGACCGGCTGATCGCGGAGGCGGCTTAGGGCCTGTCCGGCGGATCATGCCGCAGACGTGGGGGCCGGCACGTCCTCCCCCAAGCTCGGCTGCGCTCGCACGGGAGGGGCCCGTCGCCCCCGCTCACCCGCGCCGACAAGGCACCGTCGATTCCCTGCGACCTGATCCGCCGGACAGGCCCCGGGCACGGTGAACGGCGCAGGGGTGCGGCCCGTTCACCGCACCCCGCGCGGGGTCAGTCCAGTCCGGCCGACTTCAGCCAGGCCTTCGCCACGTCCAGCGGGTCCTTCTTCTCCAGCTGGACCTGGGCGTCGAGGTCGAGCAGGGTCTCGGTGTCCAGCTCGGCGGAGACCGCGTTGAGCGCGTCGACGCCCTCCTGGGAGAGGGCGTCCTTGTGGACCAGCGGGGTCACGTTGGCGAAACCGAAGAGGTTCTCCGGGTCCTTCAGGACGACGAACTTCTCCTTGAGGATGGTCGGGTCCGTGGTGAAGACGTCCGCGGCCTGGACCTCGTTCCCGGTGAGCGCCGCCTGGGTGAGCGGACCACCCGCGTCGAGCGCCTTGAAGGACTTGAACTTCAGGCCGTAGACGGACTCCAGGCCCTTCAGTCCCTGTTGCCGGGTCTGGAATTCGGGCGAGCCGCCGATCACCATCTCCGGTGCGGCGTCCTTGAGGTCGGCGAGGGTGGACGACGCCGTGAGACCGTACTTCTTCGCCGTCCGGGCGTTGACGCTGACCGAGTCCTTGTTCTCGGCCGGCGACGGGTCCAGCAGCGTCAGCTTCTTGTCGAGCTGGGCCTTGACGGCGGCGTTGACCGCGTCGGCGGACTCCTGTTCGGCCTCGGGGTCGAGGTAGGCGAGCAGGGAGCCGTTGTACTCGGGCAGGACGGTGACGGAACCGTTCTTCATCAGGCCGTAGGTCGTCTCCCGGCTGCCGATGTTGTGCTTGTAGGTGACTTTGAGGCCCTTGGCCCTCAGCGCCTCGCCGTAGATGTCGGCGAGCAGGGTGCTCTCGGCGAAGTTGTTGGAGCCGACGACTACGGTGCCGGCCTCCGCCTTCTCCTCCTCGAGGGGGTTGTCGGAGGTGTCGCCGGACGAACAGCCCGCGAGCAGCGCCGTCGCGGCGCTGAGCGCGACGAGCGCCGCGCCGGTGTGCCTCGTCCTGGACCTGCTGCTCTTCGCGGTAGGAGTCATCCACTGATCCAATCCAGCCGGTTGACGGCCGTCAAGCGCGGCCGGATCACGGTTGTCACTCGGCCGCCCGTGCGTGCGGGGCCGGTTCAGCGCCGTCGTACGCCCGGTGACACCACCAGCCGTCCCGCCGCCCAGAACAGCGCGAGCGTGACGAGGGCCAGGAACGCCACCAGGGTGGCCCCGCCGACCACCTTCTCGTAGTCGCGCTGGTAGAGCCCGTCGATGATGTACCGGCCGAGGCCGCCCAGACTGACGTACGCGGCGATGGTGGCCGTCGACACGATCTGGATGGCCGCCGAGCGCAGCCCGCTCAGGATCAGCGGCAGCGCCACCGGCACCTCGACCCGGAACAGGATGTGCGACTCGCGCATGCCCATGCCGCGGGCGGCGTCCACCGGGGAGGGGTCCACCGTGCGGACGGCCTCGTAGGTGGTCACCAGGATCGGCGGAACGGCCAGCACGACCAGCGGGATCATGACGGGCAGCAGGCCGAAGCCGATCAGCAGCACCACCAGCACCAGCAGGCCGAAACTGGGCAGGGCCCGGGCGGCGTTGGCGACGAAGGCGAGTGCGTTCCCGCCGCGGCCGGTGTGCCCGGTCAGCAGGCCGACGGGCAGTCCGATCGCGGCGGCGGTCACGAGGGCCAGCAGCGAGTACCGGACGTGTTCGAGGAAGCGCTGCGGGATGCCGTCGTAGCCGTGCCAGTGGGCACTGTCGCTGAAGAAGGCGTTCATGAAGTCGAGGATGTTCACCGGGCCGCGCCCCCGGCTTCGTGGGGCTCGGGGCGTGCGGCGGGTCTCGGCCGTGTGCCGCGGGGCATCCACGGCGTGAGCAGCACCCTGAGCAGGACCAGCAGCGCGTCGCACAGGATCGCCAGCACGGCCGTCGTGACCACGGAGTTCACCGCGAGTTCGGGCCGGTCGTACTTCTGCGCGGCCGCGAGCAGGTTGCCGAGGGCCCCCTGATTGCCGATCAGGGCGCCGACGCTGACCAGGGAGATGCTGGACGCGGTGGCCACCCGCAGGCCGGCGATGATGGCGGGGGCGGCGATCGGCAACTGCACCTGGGTGTACCGGCGTACGGGACCGAAGCCCATGGCGGTGGCCGCGGCCAGCGTCTCCGGCGGCACCGAGCGCACCCCGTCGACGATCGCCGGGACCAGCACCACCAGGCTGTACAGGGCCAGCGGGATCATCACGGTGAGTTCGGTCTGGCCGGTGTAGTCGATGAGGACGACGAAGAACGCCAGCGACGGGACGGCGTACAGCACGGTCGTCATGCCCAGGACCGGCGGGTACAGCCAGCGGAAGCGTCCGCACAGCTGGGCGACGGGCAGCGCGAGCAGCAGCCCGGCCGCGACCGGGATCAGCGCCTCCCTCAGGTGCAGTCCGATCAGGCCCGCCCAGCTGTGCTGGAGGTCGCTGGGGATGTCGAAGAAGCCGCTCATCCGGCGACCTTCTCGTCTCCGGTGCGGCCGTCTCGGTGGGCGGTGCGGATGGCGTCGCCGATGGTCTGCTGGGAGACGACGCCCCGCACCCGGCCGGCGTCGTCCACGGCGACGGCCCAGCCGGTGGGGGAGAGCACCGCGCAGTCGAGCGCGACCCGCAGCGAGTCCACGCCGGGCACGAACGGCCGCCCGTACGGCAGCAGCCGGTCCGGTCTGATGTCCCCTGCGGTCAGCCGGCGGGGCTCGGACCAGCCGAGCGGGCGCCCCTCGTCGTCGGTCACCAGGAGGTGGGGGGCGTTCGACGCGCCGATCCGCTCGGCGGTGGCGTCCGGCGGGATCACCGCGTCGGTGGCCAGTTCCAGCGCGGCGGTGGTGAGGAAGGAGAGCCGCCGGATGCCCCGGTCGGCGCCGAGGAAGTCCTCGACGAACGCGTCCGCGGGGTCGGACAGCAGCTCGGCGGGCGGCGCGTACTGGGCGAGCCGGCCGCCTTCGCGCAGTACGGCGACCATGGTGCCGAGTTTGACCGCCTCATCGATGTCATGCGTGACGAAGACGATGGTCTTGCCCAACTCTTCCTGAATCCGCAGGAGTTCGTCCTGCAGTCCCTTGCGGACCACCGGGTCGACGGCCGAGAACGGCTCGTCCATCAGCAACACCGGCGGGTCCGCGGCGAGCGCGCGTGCCACTCCGACGCGCTGCTGCTGGCCGCCGGAGAGCTGGTACGGGTACCGCTTGGCCAGGGCGGCGTCCAGACCCACCCGCTCCATCAGCTCCGCCGCCCGCTCCCGGGCCCGCTGCTTGCCCCAGCCGAGCATGCGCGGCACGGTGGCGATGTTGTCGACGATCGTGCGGTGCTGGAAGAGACCGGCGTTCTGGATGACGTACCCCATGGACCGGCGCAGGGCGGTGACCGGTCGGCGCTGGATGTCCGCACCGTCGAGCAGGATCGTTCCCTCGGTGGGTTCGACCATGCGGTTGATCATGCGCAGGGTGGTCGTCTTGCCGCAGCCCGACGGTCCGACCAGAACGGTGATCGAGCGGTCGGGGATCTCCAGGGAGAGCCGGTCGACCGCCACCGTGCCGTCCGGGTAGCGCTTCGTCACTGAGTCGATCCGTATCAAGACGCCGAACACCCTTCGGGGGGCTGGAAGTTTCCGGCCGAGCCGGCCGCACGGTCTGCCGCCGGTCGAGTGTAGACGGCACCTCCGACAGCGCCCGGGGGGACACGCCCCCGCGCTACGCGGCCACCTGCCCCGCCCCGACCTCGGGAAACCACCCAGGAGGGGGAGGGCCGCCGGGAATCCCGGCGGCCCTCCCCCTCACCACGGCTCGGCGCGCGTCCGCGCGGATCAGCCCTCGGTGGGCTGCAGCTTCAGCGAGATGCTGTTGATGCAGTACCGCTGGTCCGTGGGCGTCGGGTACCCCTCGCCCTCGAAGACGTGCCCGAGGTGCGAGCCGCAGCGGGAGCAGCGCACCTCGGTGCGCACCATGCCGTGCGACCGGTCCTCGACCAGCTCGACCGCCTCGGAGTCCCGCGGGTCGTAGAAGGAGGGCCAGCCGCAGTGCGACTCGAACTTGGTCTTCGAGGTGAACAGTTCGGCGCCGCAGGCGCGGCACGCGTAGACGCCCTCGGTCTTCGTGTCGGTGTACTCACCGGTGAAGGCCGGCTCCGTGCCCGCCTGGCGCAGAACGGCGTACTCGGACGGTGTCAGCTCCGCGCGCCACTGCTCGTCCGGCTTCTCCACGTCGTACGACATGAGCCTTCAGCCCCTTTGCTTCTGCTGCGTGCTTCTTGCGCGTCTCACTTCGAGAGACGCTCGAGGATCAGCGGGCCGAGGTCGGTGACGTCGCCCGCTCCCATGGTGAGAACCAGGTCGCCGGGCTTCGCCATTCCCGCCACCGCGTCCGGGATCTCCGCCTTGTCGTGCACCGGCGTCACGTCCGCACCGGCCGCCCGCGCCGCCTCGATGATCAGTTCGCTGGTGACGCCCGGGATCGGGTCCTCACGGGCCGGGTAGATGTCCAGCACGAGCGAGGAGTCGGCCAGGGTCAGGGCCTGGCCCATCTCCTTGCCCAGCTCCCGGGTGCGGGAGAACAGGTGCGGCTGGAAGACGGCCAGAATGCGGGCGTCGCCCGCGGCGGCGCGCATCGCCTCCAGGTCGGCGGTCATCTCGGTCGGGTGGTGCGCGTAGGAGTCGATGACCTGGACTCCCGCCGCCTCGCCCTTGAGCTGCAGGCGCCGCTTCACCCCGGTGTACGCCGCCAGCGCCGGGGCCAGTTCGGTGGCCGGGATGCCGAGCGCGACGCCGGCGGCGAGCGCGGCCACCGCGTTGTGCGCGTAGTGGCGGCCCGGGACGGACACCGTGAAGGTGAGCGGGGCGCCCTCGAACTCGACGGTCACCTCGCTCTTCAGTCCCTGCGGGACGACCGAGGTCACCCGCACGTCGGCGTCGGGCGCCTCCCCGTACGTCACCGTCCGGACGGAGCCGACCGAGCCTGCTGAACCTTCCGCACTCGCCGGACCGGCCGAGGTGCGCAGGCGCCGGGTCAGTTCCCGCGCGCCCTCGTGGTCCGACGAGATCACCAGCGTGCCGCCGGGCACGATCCGGCCGACGAACGTCTCGAAGGACTCGTGGATCTCCTCCATGGACGCGTAATTGGCGTGGTGGTCCAGTTCCACGTTGAGGATGATCGCGACCTCGGGGGCGTACTTGTGGAAGCTGCGGTCCGACTCGTCCGCCTCGGCGACGAAGATCTCGCCCTCGCCGTGCAGCGCGTTGGAGCCGGGCGCGTCCAGGTCGCCGCCGATCGCGTACGACGGGCGGCGGCCCAGCTCGGTCAGGGAGACGGCCAGCATCGAGGTGGTCGTGGTCTTGCCGTGGGTGCCGGCCACCGCGACCGGGCGCAGGCCGTCCATGAGGGCGGCCAGCGCGTCGGAACGGTGGACCACGGGAACGCCCAGTTCGGCCGCGCGGACGAGCTCCGGGTTGTCCTCACGGATCGCCGACGACACGACCACGCAGCTCGCGTCGTCGGCCAGGTGTCCGGCGGCGTGCCCGATGTGGACCGTGGCGCCCAGCGCGCGCAGCGCCTCGGCGGTGGCCGACTCCTTGGCGTCGCTGCCGACCACCTTGGCGCCGCGCTGCGCGAGGATCTTCGCGATGCCCGACATCCCGGCGCCGCCGATGCCGATGAAGTGCGGTCGGTCCATGGCGGTAGGAAGGCCGGGTGCCATGCGTGTTTCTCCCCAGTGGTGACGAGTGCGGGTCGTACGAGCGGTGCGGGCCGCACGGGTGGTGCGACGAGTGGGACGACGGTCCCCGCGCCCTCGTGCGAGGGGCGCCGCCCCAGCCTATGCCTTGCTGTGCGAGAACAGTTTCAGCACCGGCACACCCACCTTGTGCCGGGCCCGGGAGGCCCAGTCCCGGTGGAAGAACTCCTCCACGTAGTGCGGGTCGGTGAGCACGATCACCTCGTCCGCCCCGGCCTCCTGGACCATCGTTCTCAGCGCGTCCAGGGGGTGGTTCTCGATCAGCCGGCCGTCGGCCCCGTGACCGGCGGCGCGCAGGGCCTGCAGGGACACCTCCAGTGCCCGCTCCCCCGTCGTCCTGGCCTCCTCGCCCTCGGGCGTCTCCGCTTCCCGGACGGCGTCGTCGAGCTCGCCGAGGGCCACGTCGTCGATGGCCCTCAGCAACCGGTCCGCCTGTTCTCCGCGCGGCTGGAGCAGCACCCGGAAGGCGACCTCCTCGTCACCGTGCAGGGTGGTGACGAACTCCACGTCGGCGGACGTCAGGGCCTTCTCGATCATCAGTACGCTTGTGAACACCAGGCGCCCCTTCTCCTCGGAGGGCCGTGGGCCCTCTCTCCCCGTGGGCCGAGCCAGGCCCTGCGGAATCCGTCCTGCCCGTGCCCGCACGGGCACCACCGGGTTCAGTGTGCCCGTCGCACCACCGAGCGGAACGGAAGATTCCGCCGATTACCGGACCAGTGGTAACCATTGAACCCGGATCCGGGCGCTCCTGGACGCTCCCGGACATCGCCGGAGGGTTCGGGTCCGCCCGTCCGGTCAGAAACGCGCGTACCGCGTGAAAAGAAAACCGTCCTCCTCCAACATCGATTTCAGCGTGAAACGACTCGGAAGTGTCACAGACGGTCCACCGGCGATGCGCTGAGCGTCACCCGCGACGAGCATCGGGGCGACGGTCAGACAGAGCTCGTCCAGCACTCCGGCCGCCACCAGCTGCCCCAGTAGCCGCGGCCCGCCCTCGGTCAGCAGTCGGGTGTGCCCCAGTTCCGCGAGGGCCCGCACCGCGCGAGCCGGATCCACACCGGTGCCGTCCCCCGCGATCACCACCCGGGCCCCGGCGGCCGCCTCGGCGGCGGCGATCCGGTCGGGGGACGCGGCGGCACCGGTCAGGATCAGGGTGTCCACCAGCGGGGTGGTGAACAGCGGCAGGGAGAAGTCCAGGTCCAGGCCGGCGGAGACCACGGCGATCGCCGGCGCGGGGCCCTGCCCGGCCGCCTCGCGCGCCGCCGCGAACTCCGCACGCGCGCGGGCCGGACGGTAGCCCTCCAGCCGAACCGTTTCCGCGCCGACGAGCACGACGTCCGCGAGGGCCCGCAGCGTGCCGAAGACGCGCATGTCGGCCGGGCTGGAGATGGGCTGCGAGCGGCCCTCGTGCTGGGCGGCTCCGTCGAGCGTGGACACCATGTTGGCCCGCAGCCACGGCTGCCGGTCCGCACCGGGCCCCGGCCCCGGGTAGGCGTACGCGGCGGCCAGTTCGGCCAGGCTCCACTCCCGGTCCTCCGTGCCCTCCCCCGCGCGGGAGGTACCGGTCGTCTCCCCGGCGGGAGCTGCTGTTTCGTCGATCACAGGGAAGAGGCGTCGCATGCCGTGCAGTGTTCCACGCCCCGTAGTATCGGGAAGCGTGTCGTCATCCTCCCCCGCCCCCCGGCTCACCTCCGCCGTCCGGCTCGCTCCCGCGGCCGACGCGGCCCCGCTGTCCCTGTGCGCCCGTGAGCCGCACGTCCCCGCGGACCGGCTCGTCGCCGAGATGGTGCCCCCGCCCCGGTTCGACGCGGTCCGTTTCGACACCTACATACCCGACCCGAACCAGCCCAGCCAGACCGAGGCCGTGCGCGTCCTCGAAGGCTTCGCGGCCGGTCTCGGCGGGGCACCGGGCGGCGATTCCGGCAGGCGTCGGCTGTTCGGCTTCGGGAAGCCGGCGAAGCCCGCCCCGGCCGGCCCGCGCGGCGTCTACCTCGACGGCGGCTACGGCGTCGGCAAGACCCATCTGCTGGCCTCCCTGTGGCACGCCGCCCCGGCCGAGCCCGCGCTCAAGGCGTTCGGCACCTTCGTGGAGCTGACCAACCTGGTGGGCGCCCTCGGCTTCCAGCAGACGGTACGGACGCTCTCCGGGCACCGGCTGCTGTGCATCGACGAGTTCGAACTGGACGACCCCGGCGACACCGTGCTCGTCTCCACCCTGCTCGGCAAGCTGGTCGAGGCGGGTGTCGCGCTCGCCGCCACCTCCAACACGCTGCCCGGCAAGCTCGGTGAGGGCCGGTTCGCCGCGGCCGACTTCCTGCGCGAGATCCAGGGCCTGTCGGCCCACTTCCGCGCCCTGCGCATCGACGGCGAGGACTACCGCCACCGCGGTCTGCCCCAGGCGCCGCCGCCGTACACCGACGAACTGGTGACCAAGACGGCGTACGCCACCGAGGGCGCCTCGCTGGACGGCTTCGCGGATCTGCTGGAGCACCTCGCGAAGGTGCACCCCAGCCGCTACGGCGCCCTCACCGACGGGCTCACCGCCGTGTGCCTCACCGGCGTGCGGCCGGTACCGGACCAGTCGACGGCCCTGCGGCTGGTCGTCCTCGCCGACCGGCTCTACGACCGCGAGGTGCCCGTGCTCGCCTCGGGACTGCCCTTCGACCAGCTGTTCAGCGAGGAGATGCTGAAGGGCGGCTACCGCAAGAAGTACTTCCGGGCGATCTCCCGGCTCACCGCGCTGGCCCGGGACGCCGGCCGGCTCACCGGGACCCCGTAACCCCGGGGGCCGACGCCCCGGGCCCCCGACCTCGAGCCGTGGCCGCGGACCGGGCACCGGGCATATCGTGACAGAAGTGACCGTAAGCGCAGGGAGCAGGCCTCTGAACGGGAGGTCGTCATGGTCGAGGAACTGGTCACCGCGATCGTCGCCACCGGCGCCGCGGGCGTCGTCTATCTCGCCGCGGCGGCGCGGGTCGTCAAGCAGTACGAGCGCGGGGTGGTCTTCCGGCTCGGTCGGCTGTACAGCGGGGAGCGCCAGCCCGGGTTCACGATGATCCTCCCCGGGGTGGACCGGCTGCACAAGGTCAATCTGCAGATCGTCACGATGCCGATCCCCGCGCAGGAGGGCATCACCCGGGACAACGTCACCGTGCGGGTGGACGCGGTCGTCTACTTCAAGGTCGTCAACGCCTCCGCCGCGCTCGTCAACGTGGAGGACTACCGGTTCGCGGTCTCCCAGATGGCCCAGACCTCACTGCGCTCGATCATCGGCAAGAGCGACCTCGACGACCTGCTGTCCAACCGGGAGAAGCTCAACGAGGGCCTGGAGCTGATGATCGACAGCCCGGCGGTCGGCTGGGGCGTGCAGATCGACCGGGTCGAGATCAAGGACGTCTCGCTGCCCGAGACGATGAAGCGGTCCATGGCCCGGCAGGCGGAGGCCGACCGCGAGCGGCGGGCCCGGGTCATCAACGCCGACGCCGAACTCCAGGCGTCGAGGAAACTGGCCGAGGCCGCCCAGCAGATGGCGGACACCCCCGCCGCGCTGCAGCTGCGGCTGCTGCAGACGATCGTGGCGGTGTCCGCCGAGAAGAACTCCACGCTGGTGCTGCCCTTCCCGGTGGAGCTGCTGCGCTTCCTGGAACGGTCCGCCCAGCAGCCGGCACCGAAGGAGCGCGCCCTCGAGGAACCGGGGCCGCCCCCCGACGAACCGGGGCCGCCCCCCGGCCGGATCCCGGACCCGTGACACGTGCTCCACGCGTGGTTCCCGTGACTCACGGCAGGTGATAGACACGGCGGGTCACAGTTCCTGTCCGCCAGCAGGAAGGTTCCCCCACCATGCCCGCATCAGGGACCCCCGGGACCTCCGGGACCACGGATTCCACCGGGTCCACGGAGTCGACCACCGGCCCCTCCCCCACGACACGACGTCAACTGCTCGCCCGTTCCGGCGCCCTGGGAATCGGCATCGCGTTCTCCGGCTCCCTCTCCGAGCTGTTCACCTCCACTGCCGCCGCGCAGGACCTCGGCCACCACGGTTACGGCTCCCTCGTCCCCGACCCCGACGGGCTGCTCGACCTGCCGAAGGGTTTCCGCTACCGGGTGCTCTCCCGCGAGGGCGACGAACTGCGCTCCGGTGAGGGCCCCGTCCCCTCCAACCATGACGGCATGGCCGCCTTCGCGGGCGGACACGGCCGCGTCCATCTCGTCCGCAACCACGAGAACCGCGCCGGCGCCAGGGTCCCGGTCCCGGTGATCGACGGACTGACCTACGACCCGCAGGGCAAGGGCGGCTGTACGTCGCTGAGCCTGGACTCCCGCGGCCGGGTGCTGTCGGAACGGGTCGCGATCGCCGGGACCGCCGTCAACTGTGCGGGCGGGCCGACGCCTTGGGGCACCTGGCTGACCTGTGAGGAGACCGAGGACAAGGCGGGCACCAACGGCTACACCAAGGATCACGGCTTCGTCTTCGAGGTCGACGGGGCCGACCCGCGCCGCACGGGGGCGGTGCCGCTCACCGCGATGGGCCGCTTCCAGCACGAGGCGGTCGCGGTCGATCCGCAGCGGGGCGTCGTCTACGAGACGGAGGACGCGTTCGAGCGGCCCTTCGGGCTCTTCTACCGCTTCCTGCCGGACAAGCCGCTCGGCGGCACCGGTTCGCTGCGCGCGGGCGGCCGGCTCCAGGCGATGCGGGTGCCCGGAGTGCCCGACCTGTCCTCGATCCGGGAGACGGGCGCGCACTTCGACCGCGTCGAATGGGTGGACGTGCCGGACCCGCAGGCCGCCGGAACCCCCATCCGCTTCCAGGACTTCGGCGCCGACGGCATCACGCACGCGCAGAAGCTGGAGGGCTGCTACTGGGGCGGCCGGTCGGTGTACTTCGTGTCGTCCTTCGCCCGCAGCGCCGAGGGTTCGGCCGGTGACCACCACGGGCAGGTCTGGCGCTACGACCCGGACCGGCGACGGCTGACGCTGGTGATCGTCTTCGGGCCGGACACCGACGTACGACTGCCCGGCGAGTCGCCCGACAACATCTGTCTCGCCCCCGGCGGCGGCCTGATGGTCTGTGAGGACGGCAGCGGCGCGCAACACGTCTACGGCGTCACCCGGCGCGGCGAGGTGTACGCGATGGCGCGCAACCGCCAGAACGTCGGCACGCCCGAGAAACCCGAGTGGGGCGAGTTCGCCGGGGTCACCTTCTCCCCCGACGGCCGGACCATGTACGTCAACTGCTACTCCCCCGGCACGACGTTCGCGGTCACCGGCCCCTGGCGGCGATGACGAACGGGGGCGACCGGGGTCTCCCCGGTCGCCCCGCGATCCGTACGCGGGTCAGGCCACCGGCAGGTCGTCCACCTGGCCGATCGTCTGCTTCACCCCCTCGACCGCGCCCCTCTCCGCGAGCTGGTCCCTCTGCTCCCGGCTGTCGAAGGCCGAGCGCGGTTCCATCCGGATACCGCCCTCGCGCTCGCTGAGCGTCATCCGTACCGTCGTGGTCGGCATCTCGGGGTTCGGCTTGCCGTGCAGGTCTCCGACCTGATCGCGAGGTCGAACGGACGGGACCGGCCGTCCTGGGGTGGGGGTGCGGCTGACGACGACCACTGCCTGATCGACGCGTCCAGGCCGCCCGAGGCCGACGGGCCCCCGTACGCGGAGTGCGTGCTGTGCCGGGAGCCGACGGAGTACCCGGAGTCGTACAAGGGCGTGACGCTGTGCCCGGTGTGAATGGGGGTCCCCCTGTTCGAGCGAAGTCGAGAACTTGGGGGAGGCGGGAGGCCGAGCGCACGTCCTGCTCGGGGTGACGGTCGCCGGTGTCCGGCGGCTTGGCAGACTGGAGCGGTGAACAACGACCGGGTGCCCGTCGCCGACAGCCCCTTCCGCCATGAGTCCAGTGCCCGCGACGCGGCACCCCAGTTCGTGCTGCCCCTGGTGGCACGCATCGAGCGGGCCGCGCCCCCGGCCCGTACGGACGCGCTGGAGACGGCGGCCCGTGCGGTGCTGACGATGCTGGCGGACGAGCGGTCGACGGGCGAGGGCGAGTGGGCGCAGGTGATGCGCGACTGGCAGGACGCCCGCATCCGCAAGGTGGTGCGCCGGGCCCGCGGCGCGGAGTGGCGCCGCGCGGAGGCGCTCGACGGCATCACGGTCACCGGCACGTCGGCGGAGGTCCGCGTCTTCCCGCCCGTCCCGCTGGACGGCTGGCCCAAGGACCTGGCCCGCCTCCAGGTCTCCGGCACCGACCTGGACGACCCGGAGCCCGTGCCCCCGGCGGACCCCGCCGCCCCCGTCCTGTGGCTCAACCCCGACCTCGACATGTCGGCCGGCAAGGCCATGGCCCAGGCGGGTCACGCCGCCCAGCTGGCCTGGTGGGAGCTGACCGACGAGGACCGCACCGCCTGGCACGACGCCGGCTTCCCCCTCTCCGTCCGCCCCGCCGCCCCCTCCCACTGGCCGACCCTGATCACCAGCGGCCTCCCCCTCGTCCGCGACGCGGGCTTCACCGAGATCGCGCCGGGCTCCAGCACCGTGGTGGCGGACCACCCGGCCCTGCGCTGAGACCCTGCTCGGCGTCAGGAGGTGGGGAGACTCGCCAGTGCGTGGCGGATCGCCGCCAGGGCCTCCTCGTTCGAGACACCGAGCCGTCCGGCGGCAGCCGCGTACGTGCGTGCGTGTTCCGCGAGCTTCGCCTTGCTGTCGGTGGCGGCCGCCGGGGCGATGACCTGGGTGCCGGAACCCCTGCGGGTCCTGACCAGGCCCGCACTCTCCAGTTCGCGGTAGGCCCGGACCACGGTGTTGTTGGCCAGCCCGAGGTCGGAGGCCAGCTGGCGCACGGACGGCAGTCTGTCTCCCTGACGCAGTCGGCCGACGGAGATCAGATCGGCCAGCTGCGCGCGGACCTGCTCGTAGGGCGGGACCGGGGACGCGTGATCCACGCGGATGGACCGCGCCGTCACGGCCGGGCCTTGACGTAGGCCTGCGGCAGCAGGAGGACGCACAGGCAGTGACACGCCGTCAGGGCGGAAGTGAGGGCGGTGAGAGCCAGCCCCCACAGCGCCGCGTCCTTCATCCCGCCCGCGCAGGACAGGCTCAGCACCACGACCCCCATCGTCAGGGAGACAGCGAAGAGAGGAGCGCTCACCATCACTCCCCAGGCACCGATCGCCGCCCGGATTCCGGTGCGGCGCTGATCGTCACTCCGGGACCGGGCGGTGATACGGCGCAGGAGCACCGCGCAGACAACGGTACCGACGGTGAGGCCGCCGAGGATCGGCCAGGCGTAGTACGGGCCGGGCCAGGGCGAGAGCAGCTGTGTGCCCGCCGGGCACGTGACCGTCAGCGCACGGCGTGAGCGGCCGTCGGCGTCCGTCGAGGCCGTCGCGGCCGCGACGATCAGGAGGCCGGTCAGGACGACGGCCTGCCCGGTCAACGCGGCGGTCAGAGCACGGGGGACGTGGTCCCGGATGCGGCGCGGTGTCACCTGGGCCACTCGTACCCAGCCCTGACTCGGCCGGGCCACCACATCGGACGCGTACACGCCGAGCATGACGAACAGGCCGAAGACGGGAAACCCGTACAGCAGGTCCACATCGGGCTCGGGGCTGTAGGAGACCAGGGCGTTGACCGCCACACCGGTCGCCGCGCCGGCCCATCGCACGGGAGTCTCGAGCCCCTCCCGCCACGTGACTCCCCTTCCTGCGGCAGCAGACATCCCGGCCCCTTTCCCTCCCACAAGGTGTATCAACTACCTGACACAATCACGCTCGGAATGAACTGTGTCAAGTAGCTGAAACAGTTGCCGGAGTGCCGCTCAGCGCCGCACGGCGGCCTCCGGTGGACCGTGTGAAGCTCAAATGTTGCTCTGAAGGTGCCCCGGGCCGGGTTCGGAGGCGTCGTTCGGGGCCATACCCACGGCACGCCCGACAGGGCGGCCGACGGGGGCCGGGTGAAGGAGGGGGAATGACGGTGCGACTGGGGACGGGGATCGGGTGGCGGCCGGAGATCGCCGAGGCCGTGGAGGGGATGGCGGGGATCGACTGGGTCGAGGTGGTGGCCGAGAACGTGTGTCCCGGGCATCTCCCCGAGTCGCTGCTGCGACTGCGCGAGCGCGGGGTGACCGTCGTGCCGCACGGGGTCGGGCTCGGGCTCGGCGGGGCGGAGCGGCCGGACGCGGGGCGGCTGGAGGCGCTCGCCGAGCGGGCCACGGCGCTCGGAGCGCCGCTGGTCACCGAGCACATCGCGTTCGTCCGGGCGGGTGGGCCGCTCAGCGCCTCCCCGCGGCTCGAAGCGGGGCACCTGTTGCCGGTGCCCCGTACCCGGGACGCGCTCGACGTCCTGTGCGAGAACGTCCGCATCGCCCAGGACGCGCTGCCCGTGCCGCTCGCCGTGGAGAACATCGCGGCGCTGTTCTCGTGGCCCGGCGAGGAGATGACCGAGGGCCAGTTCCTGTACGAGCTGGCCGACCGCACCGGGGTGCGGCTGCTCGTCGACGTGGCCAATCTGCACACCAACCACGTCAACCGCGGCGAGGACCCCGCGCGGGCGCTCGCCGAACTGCCCCTGGAGGCCGTCGCGTACGTCCATGTCGCGGGCGGCGTCGAGCGGGACGGGGTCTGGCACGACAGCCACGCCCACCCCGTGCCCCGGCCGGTCCTCGACATCCTCACCGACCTCGCCTCCCGGGTCTCCCCGCCGGGAGTGCTGCTGGAGCGGGACGAGAACTTCCCGGAACCGGCCGGGTTGCGGGACGAGTTGGATGCCGTCCAGGCGGCGGTGGCGAAGGGCGCGGCGGAGGTGAGGGCAGAGGAGGTGCGGCCGGCTGCTCCCGCCGCCCGCGCCGAGCCGGAGGAGGGGTGCCCCGAACCCGCGCGGCAGCGCCTCGCGCTCGCGCAGACCGCGGTGCTGTCCGCGCTGGTCGCCGGGACGCCCGTGCCCGAGGGGTTCGACCGGGGCCGGATGGCGGTGCAGGCACGGGCGCTGGCCGCGAAACGGGCGGACGTCGTCGCCAAGGTGGCGCCCGAACTGCCGGTGCTGCTCGGCGGGGGGTACCGGTCCGCCTTCCTCGCGTATGCGCAGAGCCGGCCGATGACCGAGGGGTACCGGCGGGACGCGCTGGACTTCGTGGAGCAACTGCTGCTCGCCGGGCGGCCGGAGGACGGGCGGATGCGGCGGGAGCTGCGGGAGTGGTGGCTGGAGCGGTCGGGGCCGAAGCCGCGGTCGCACCGGCCGGCGGTACGGCTGGCCCGGGCCACGCGGCGGGTGCTGCTGCGGCGTTGAGCCGCCGTGGCCCTGAAATCCCTCCGGAACCAGGCAAGAAGCCAAGCGGAACATCACATCACCACAACACTCCGTCCGGATGGTGAAAAGGGCATGGCGTTTCCGCGTCCGTGTCACTTACAAACAGTTCATGTTCTGGGTCCTCCTCCTGTTGCCGGCCTGGGCCGTCGCCGGTGTGGCGTGCGCCCGACTGTGCCTGGCCGCCGTCCGCGCGGCGGCCGTCGGCACCACCGACGCGGCCACCGCCGAAGGGCATGACCTGACGTTGTACGAGGCGGCGTTCCTGTGCGGCGGGCCCCGACGGGTCGTCGATGTCACCCTGGTCTCCATGGCGCGCCGGCGCAGGCTGCTGCTGGCCCGCACCGGCTGGGCGACCGTGGTCGACCCGCGGGGCCGGGACGAGATGGAGCAGTCGGTGATAGGGGCCATCGGTCCGGAGGGGCAGTCCCTCATCGCGCCCGTACGGGCCGCGGCGGCGACCGCTGCCCCCGTGCGCGGCATGGCCGACCGGCTGGTCCGTGCGGGTCTGGCCGTGCCCGAGGACGGCACCGGTACGACGATCGTCGACGGGGTGCGTCAGGTGCGGTTCGCCGCGCTGGCCGTGGTCGGGCTGGGGGCCGCCGCCCTGCTGCTGCCGGCCTCGTCGGAACTGCCGCGCCATGTGGTCGCCCTGTGGTTCGCGCTGCCGCTGATCCTGACCCTGAGCTGCCTGGTCATAGCGCGGATCGAGGTCCACCCGTACGCGCGCCGGGCCTCTCCTGCCGGGCAACGGCTGCTGGGCGCCCTGTCCCGCGGTACCCACGGTGCCGGTGACCGTACGCATCTCACCTCCGTCGCCGTACGCGGCGTCCGCGCGGTCGGTGAACCGGATCTGCGTGCGGCCTTCGCACACCGCGAGCACCCGCACCCGCGGCAGGGCCAGGGCCTCGGGGGCGCACGGGGGCATTGACGCCGACACCGGCGAACGGTGCTTGCCTTCCCCGGCAGCCGAACGAAACATCCCTTTTGTCGCCGCCGTGCACCGAAAGGGAATACGCGATGAGAACTGCCGTCGTCCACGCGGCCGCCGGGTCCTTGCTGTTCACCGCCCTGGCCGTCGCACCGACCGGCAGCGCCACCGCCGCCCCGGCCGCCACCACCCCGGCCGCCGTCGCGACCCCGGACGCCCCCGGCGCGGCCGAGCTGCGCGGCACCGCGGTGGCCGCCGCGCGCGCCGCGGCCGAGGGCATCGAGTTCGGCGCCTGCCCGGACGCGCAGGACCTGTCCGGCACCATCGAGTGCGGCACGGTCACCGTCCCGCTCGACTACGCCCACCCGCACGGCAGGCAGATCGAACTCGCCGTCAGCCGCGTCCGGGCCACCGGGAAGGATCCGGACAACGACAAGCGCAAGGTGCCCCGGCAGGGCGCCCTGGTCCACAACCCGGGCGGGCCGGGCGCCGACGGCACGTACTTCCCGCTCCTCGGCCTGCTCCCCGGGTGGAAGCGGATCGCGGGGGCCTACGACCTCGTCGGCTACGCCCCGCGCGGGGTGGGCCGGTCCGCCCCGCTGTCCTGCGAGGACCCGGAGAAGTCCGTCCAGGGCCCCACGCGGGCGCCGGCGCACCCCTCGGAGTCGTACAAGCGCGAGCGCATCGCGCGGGCCGAGGCGTATGCGCGCGGCTGCGCGGAGCGGGCCGGCGGCGCGCTCCGGCACTACCACTCCCTGAACAACGCGCGCGACCTCGACGTGCTGCGCGCCGCGCTGAAGGAGCCTCGGCTGACGTTCATGGGGGCGTCGTACGGGACCTACTTCGGGGCGCTGTACGCCACGATGTTCCCCTCGCACGTCCGGCGGATGGTGTTCGACTCGGCGGTGCACCCGGACCCGGAGCAGATCTGGTACCGCAACAACCTCGACCAGTCGGCGGCGTTCGAGGACCGCTGGGCGGACTTCCGGACATGGGCGGCCCGGCACCACGACGTGTACGGGCTCGGCGACACGCCCGCGAAGGTGCACCGCAGCTACGAGAAGGCGAGCGCGCGGCTCGCCCGGGAACCGGCGGGCGGGAAGGTGGGCCCGGGGCAGTTGCAGTCGGCGTTCCTGCAGACCGGGTACTACGACGACCACTGGCCGCATCGCGCGCACGCCCTGTCGGCCTATCTGAAGGGCGATCCGGGGCCGCTGATCGAGCAGGCGGAGCCGCAGCCCGAGGCGGCGGTGGAGACGGAGAACTCGCGCGCGGTCTACGTCGCCGTGGAGTGCAACGACGCGCCCTGGCCGACGGACTGGGCGGTGTGGGACCGGGACAACACCCGGCTCGCCCGCCGGGCGCCGTTCGAGACCTGGGCCAACGTGTGGACGAATCTGCCGTGCGCCTTCTGGCCGGCGCCCCGGCAGCAGCCGCTGGACGTCCGGACCGGGGCGGGTGAGCTGCCGCCGACGCTGATCCTGGCGGCCGAGCGGGACGCGGCGACCCCGTACGGCGGGGCGCTGGAACTGCACCGGCGGCTCGCGGGTTCGGCGCTGGTGACCGAGCGGGACACCGGCACCCATGGTGTCGCGGGCGGCTCCAACGCCTGTGTGAACGGCCACCTGGAGGCGTACCTGCTGACCGGCCGGGTCCCGGGGCGGCGCGCGTCCTGCGCGCCGCGCCCGGAACCGGAGCCACGGGCGGAACCGGGGCCGGAGCCGCGTACGGAGACGGAACCCGAGCCCCGGCCCGCCGCCTGATCAGGCGAGGCCGGCGACCAGTTCGGCGATGTCCTTGCGGCGGCCCGTGTAGAACGGGACCTCCTCACGGACGTGCATCCGGGCCTCGGAGCCGCGCAGGTGCCGCATGAGGTCGACGATGCGGTACAGCTCGTCGGCCTCGAAGGCGAGGACCCACTCGTAGTCGCCGAGGGAGAACGAGGGGACCGTGTTGGCGCGCACGTCGGGGAAGCCGCGGGCCATCTTGCCGTGGTCGGCGAGCATGCGGCGGCGGTCCTCGTCGGGCAGCAGGTACCAGTCGTACGAGCGCACGAAGGGGTACACGCTCACGTACGCGCGGGGCTCCTCGTCGGCGAGGAACGCCGGGATGTGCGAGCGGTTGAACTCGGCGGGGCGGTGCAGTGCCATGTTCGACCACACCGGCTCGAGGGCCCGGCCCAGCTCGGTGCGGCGGAACAGGTTGTACGCCTCCTGGAGCTGGTCGCTGCTCTCGGAGTGCCACCAGATCATGAGATCGGCGTCGGCGCGCAGACCGGAGACGTCGTACGTCCCGCGGACGACGACGTCCTTGGCGGCGAGCTGGTCGAACAGCTCCTGGACCTCGTCGGCGTACCCGGCGCGGTCCTCGGGCAGCACGTCCTTCAGCTTGAAGACGGACCAGAGGGTGTAGCGGATGACCTCGTTGAGGTCCTTGGCCAGCTTGCCCTTGTTCGGGATCCGTGCGGGGTCGGGGGTGGTGGTGGCGTCGCTCATGTCCCTTATTCTCCTGCGCCTCCGTGGAGGCTTTGCATCGGGTCGGTGGTGACCTGCCGCACGCCGTGCGCGAGGTCACCGTGGATCTGGTCGACGGCGGCGTACGCGCTCGCGACGCACGCGGGGATGCCGACGCCGTCGTAGGCCGCGCCGCACACGGCCAGCCCCGGGAGGGCGGCGAGGTGCTCGCGGATGCGCGCCACGCGCGCGTGGTGGCCGACGGGGTACTGGGGCAGTCCGTCGTGCCAGCGGGTGACGCGGGTGGCCACGGGGGCGGCGTCCAGGCCGGTGGCGGCCTTCAGGTCGTGCCGGGAGACCTCGACGAGGTCGGCGTCGTCACGGCGGAGGACCTCCGTCTCGCCGTGCCGGCCGACGGAGGTGCGCAGGACGGTGAGGCCGGGGTCCTCCTCGGCGATCCAGCCCCATTTCTGCGAGGCGAACGTGGACGCCTTGATGGTGCGGCCGTCGACCGGCGGCACCAGGAATCCGCTGCCGGTGGGAAGGCCGGTCTCCGCGCGGCGGTAGGCGAGCGTGATGAGCGCCATGGAGGCGTATTCGACGCCGGTGAGCTCGGCGGAGGCCCCGGGGGCCTCGGCGCGCAGCAGCCGCGCGGCCTCCGGGGCGGGCGCGGCGACGACGACCGCGTCGGCGTGCAGCTCCCGCTCCCCGGCGACCACCCGCCAGCCGCCGGTCGGCTCCCGGCGCAGTTCGGTGACCGGGGTGCCGGTGTGGATCTCCCCGCCGCGTGCCCGCACCGACTCGGCGACGGCGAGCGGGAGGGTGCCCACTCCGCCCTCGATGCCCATGAACACCGGACCGGTCTGCCGCGCGGCGGCGGCCCTGGCCTGGATCTCCCGTACCCCTTCGGTCAGGGAGGTGTGGGCGCGCGCGGCCTCGAACAGCTGGGGGACCGCCGCGCGCATCGAGATGCGGTACGCGTCGCCCGCGTACACCCCGCCCAGCAGGGGTTCGACCAGTCGGTCGACGACCTCGCGGCCCAGCCGGGCCGCCACGTACTCCCCGACGGCGATGTCGTCGCCGACCTCGGTGCGGGGCAGTTCGGCGTCGCGCCCGATCCGGGCGAGGCCCTCGTCGGAGAGCACACCGGCCAGGGCGGCGGGCGTGCCGGGGACGCCCATGACATGGCCCTTGGGCATGGGGCGCAGGGCGCCGCGGGTCCACAGCGAGGCGGACGCCGTGGCCGGGGGCTGGAGCCGGTCGGTGAGACCCACCTCGCGGGCGAGGGTCACCGCCTCCGGGCGGCGGGCCAGCATCGACTCGGCGCCGAGGTCCACGCGCGCGCCCGCGATCTCGCCGGGCAGCAGCTTGCCACCGACCCGGTCCGAGGCCTCCAGCACGGTCACCCGCGCCCCGCGTCCGAGCAGCCGGTGCGCGGCGGCCAGGCCGGCGATGCCGGCTCCCACGACGACGACCTGCTGTTCCGCGCCCGCACGTGATCCGCTCATGGCTCCACCCTCTCAGACTCGGTCCGCGTTCCCGCCAGGGCCGTCCGGCCCTGACGAGTCCCTACCGTGACCGCTTCGGGACCGTTTCGCGCCAACGTTCGGCCCGCCCCCGGCGTCGAAGGAACGTCAGTGGTCACGACCCCTGGGGGAACCGCATGCGCACACGACGACCCGCACGACCCGTACGAGCCGGCCGACCGGTCCACGCGATGGCCGGTCTGCTGCTGGCCGCCGCTCTCGTCCTGACCGGATGCGGCGCCTCGGACACCGACTCCGGCGCGGCCTCGGCCGCCGACCAGAAGGCCGCAGCCCCGCGGGCGGACGCCCCGGCGGGCACGGAGGAAGCGGCGGGGGGAGCGGCGAAGGACGGGGCCCCCGGTGGTTCCGCGGACGGCTCGCGGGCGACCGCGCCGCCCTCGGACAGGAGCGGCCCGGCCCACATCATCCGCACCGCCTCTCTGACCGTGCAGGTCAAGGACGCGCCGAAGGCCCTGGACGAGGCCCGCACGGCCACCGAGAACGCGGGCGGCTACATCGGCAACGAGACCACCCGTCGGGACGAGGAGGGCCACGAGCACACGCGCGTGGTGCTGCGCGTACCCGTCGAGAAGTACGAGGAGGTACTCACGGAGCTCGAGGGCGCCGGCAAGCTCGTCGAACGCAGCGCGAAGGCGAAGGACGTCACCGACCAGGTCGTCGACGTGGAGAGCCGGATCAAGACGCAGCGCGCCAGCGTGGCCCGGATCCGCGAACTGATGGACCGGGCCACCCGGCTCAGCGACGTGGTCACCCTGGAGGGCGAACTCAGCACCCGCCAGGCCGACCTGGAGGCGCTGCTCGCCCGGCAGGAGTCCCTGAAGGACCGCACCAGCCTCGCCACCATCACCCTGTCCCTGTCCGAGACGCCGGTGGAACGGCCCGCGAAGGACGACGACCCCGGGTTCCTGGACGCGCTCGCCGGCGGCTGGGCGGCGTTCGTGACGATGCTGCGCTGGATCGCGGTGGCGCTGGGCGCGGTGCTGCCGTTCGCCGCGGTGGCGGCGCTGCTCGCCCTCCTGTGGCTGAAGGCCGTACGCCCCAGGCTGTCCCGCCGCACGCGGCCCGCGCCGATGCCCGCGCCGCTGTCCGCGCCCGCGCCGGCTCGGGCACCGGAGGAGACGCCGTAGGGCCGGACCCGGAGTGCGCGGCCCCGTAGCGTGTTCGTATGAGCACGAGCGAGCACACGAGCCGGAGTACGAGCACGAGCACGAGTACGAACACGCGCACGTCCGCGGCCCCGGGCGCGCGGGAGCGCCTGGTGGTGATCGGCGGGGACGCCGCGGGGATGGCCGCGGCGTCCCGGGCGCGCCGGCTGAAGGGTCCGGACGAGCTGGAGATCGTGGCGTTCGAGCGCGGTCGCTTCACCTCGTTCTCGGCCTGCGGCATCCCCTACTGGGTGGGCGGTGACATCACCGATCGGGACGCCCTGATCGCCCGTACGCCCGAGGAGCACCGCGCGCGGGACATCGACCTGCGGCTGCGCACCGAGGTCACGGAGATCGACCCGGACCGGGGGCGGATACGCGCGCGGGACGTCGAGTCGGGGGCCGAGTCCTGGACGTCGTACGACAAGCTCGTGATCGCGACCGGCGCGCGGCCGATCCGCCCGGAACTGCCCGGCATGGACGCCCCCGGGGTGCACGGCGTGCAGACCCTGGACGACGGCCAGGCGCTGCTGGACACGCTGGCCCGCACCGACGGCCGTCGCGCGGTGGTCGTCGGTGCGGGGTACATCGGCGTGGAGATGGCCGAGGCGATGATCAACCGCGGCTACGAGGTGACGGTCGTCAACCGGGGCCGGGAGCCCATGGCGACCCTGGACCCCGACATGGGGCTCCTGGTGCACAAGGCGATGGAGGGCCTGGGCATCACCATGGTGAACGACGCCGAGGTCACCGGGCTGGTCACCGGGGACGACGGCAGGGTGCGGGCCGTGGCCACCGCGGACGCCCGGTACCCGGCGGACGTGGTGGTGCTCGGCATCGGGGTGCGGCCCGAGACCGACCTGGCGCGGGCGGCGGGGCTGCCCCTGGGGGAACACGGCGGGCTGCTCACCGACCGGTCGATGCGGGTGCGCGGGCACGAGAACGTCTGGGCGGGCGGCGACTGCGTGGAGGTGCTCGACCTGGTCTCCGGGCAGGAGCGGCACATCCCGCTGGGCACGCACGCCAACAAGCACGGCCAGATCATCGGCTCGAACGTCGGCGGCGACTACGCCACCTTCCCGGGCGTGGTCGGTACGGCGGTCAGCAAGGTCTGCGACCTGGAGATCGCGCGCACGGGCCTGCGGGAGAAGGACGCCCACCGCGCGGGGCTGCGGTTCGAGGCGGTCACCATCGAGTCGACCAGCCGCGCCGGCTACTACCCGAACGCCTCCCCCATGACGGTGAAGATGCTCGCCGAGCTGCGCACGGGCCGCCTCCTCGGTGTCCAGATCGTCGGCCGGGAGGGAGCGGGCAAGCGCGTCGACATCGCGGCGGTCGCCCTCACCGCCGGGATGACGGTGGAGCAGATGACGATGCTGGACCTGGGCTACGCGCCGCCCTTCTCCCCCACCTGGGACCCGGTGCTGGTGGCGGCCCGCAAGGCGACGGCGAGAATCCGCGCCGCTGCGGGAAGCCCGACGCCCCCTGCCGGTCCTACGCGGTCCCGTTGATCCGTTCGATCGCCTGCCGCGCCTGCTCGGCCGGAGGCCGCGCCTGGTCGGTGGCGGGCCGGGGCGGCAGGGACGACACGGAGGCGCTGGAACCACCGAAGGCACTCGCGGCAGCGGAGGTTCCGGTCGTGCCGGCGGTGGGGGCCGTACCGGAGGTCACGGCCGGCGGCTGCTCCCCGGCCGGCCGCGCGTGCGCGGCGGCGGGCCGCGTGGAGCGCAGGCGGTGGCTCACCGCCTCGTCCAGCGTCACCGGCCGCTGCTTCTGGGCGGCGAGCCGTCCCGCCTCCTGGCCGAGCCGGGCCACGTCCTCCCAGGGGAGCCGCACCACGAGCGTGAGTTCCGCCTCGCCGTCGGGCAGCGCCTGCACCGCGGCGGTCCCTCGGTCGTCCATCACATGTTTTCCTCACGTGGGCCCCGCGGCCCCCTTCCCTACGCCGCGGGCGGTTGGGAAGGGATACGCACGGCCAGACGGTGGCGTTCAGCACGGCCCCTGATTCCACCGGCAGCCGGACGGGCACACGTGGGATGTGGTCATCCCGGTCCATGACGTGAATCCGGCGCGGCGCACCCCCTGGGTGACGTACGCGCTGATCGCCGCGAACTTCGTCGCCTTCCTGTTCCTCACACCCGGTGTCGCCGGTTCGCTGACGGGCAGCGGGAGCAGCCTGGCGGAGTTCTGTCGCCTCCAGGCGTTCCTGGACCAGTACGCGGCCGTGCCGCGGGAGCTGATCCACCACCGGCTGCCGCGCCTGGTGCCCACCGGCGGCACGGGGGTGGGACCGCAGGGACCGGGCTGCCTGGTGGGACCGCCCGGCTACACCAAGTCGCCCGAGCTGAGCGTGCTGACGGCGATGTTCCTGCACGGCGGCTGGCTGCACCTGCTGGGCAACATGCTCTTCCTGTGGATCTTCGGAAACAACATCGAGGACCGCATGGGTCATCTGCGGTACCTGCTGTTCTACCTGCTCTGCGGCTACGCAGCCGCATACGGATTCGCACTCACGAACCCGAACGCCACCACCCCCCTGATCGGCGCCTCCGGAGCGATCGCGGGCGTCCTCGGCGCCTACCTGGTCCTCTACCCCAAGGCCCGCGTCTGGGTCCTCGTCCCCTTCCTGATCTTCCTGCCGCTGCGGCTGCCGGCCTGGATCGTGCTGGGCCTGTGGTTCGCCCTCCAGGCGGCGTACTCCTCCGGCACGGGCGTCACCGGTGCCGGAACGGTGGCCTACGCGGCCCACGTGGTCGGCTTCATCGTGGGCATGCTGATCGCCTGGCCCCTCAAACCGGGCACTCCCCCACCCCCCGAACCGGCCGGCATCCTCTTCGGACGGCAGACGCGAGGGAACTGGTAGGGCCGCGCGCCCGGGGTCGGACAGCACAAGGAAACCCGGAATTAATTTGCACAAGAGACGTTTGCATTCCCGGGCCGGCCGACGATCGTTGAATGATTCAACCACCTGCGTGTTCTGCCGGACTTTTGAGCTTCTGGCAGGACTCACGCTGACCCATTGCCGACTTCTCTGACACCCCGTCAGGCGAGAAGCACCCCCGCAAGGGCCACACCGAGCCCATCCATCACGGCTCGGCGTGCTGACGCGATACGGCAGGTCTTCGAGGACTCCGGCGGCACCTACGGATCTCCGAAGGTCTGGCTCGTCCTGGTCCGCGAGGGCCGGCGCGTCTCGGTGAACACCGTGGCCCGGCTGATGGCCGAACTCGGCCTGGCCGGACGGAAGATCCGCCGACGGCGCGGGCTGACCCGGCACGGCAAGCGCCCCGCAGCCCCGGACTTCGTGTGCCACGACTTCACCGCGGACGCTCCGGACCGGGTGTGGTGCGGCGACATGACAGAGATCACCACCGGTGAGGGCAAGCCCTGCCTCGCCACCGTCATCGACCTGTTCTCGCGCCGCCTGCCCGGCTGTGCGCTGGGCGAGCGGCACGACGCCGACCTCGTCGTCGCCTCCCTGCACATGGCCGCGGCCACCCGGGGCGGCGACGTCCGCGGAGTGCTCTTCCACAGTGACCGCGGCAGCGAATCCCCCTCCCGGCGCTTCCGCCGCGCCTGCCGGCGCCTGGGCGTGACGCAGTCCATGGGCCGTGTCGGGTCGTGTTTCGACAACGCCGTCAGCGAGGCGTTCAACAGCATGCTCAAGGCCGAGTACGTCCACCGGCACACGTTTGCCACCCGCACCGAGGCCCGGCTGCGGATCGCGACCTGGATCACCGGCTTCTACCACACGCACCGACTACACAGCGTGTGTGGGTACCGGAGTCCGACCAACTACGAGCACGACCATCGCGCCGACTCCGCCTTGGAGCCGGCCGCTTAGAAGATCTCCACAGTCCGAGGGGATTGACGTGGTGGCCCGGTGCTCCAGGGCATACGGGTCCCGCCCTCGGTGAGGCGTCGATCGACGGCCTCCGGGCCGAGGGCGAGAGCGTCGGCGTGATCACAGACAACAGGCTCATGGAGACCATGACGCGTGGCCGGGCGCCGACGGTCGCCCGTGGTTCGCGGACAGTTGCCCCGAGCGTGACGCCGTCCCCCGGTTTCGGCCCACGGGCGCCCGGCACGAAGGGCGGAGACTTCCGGCGGACGCTACGGACCGGCCCCTGAACAGGACGAACACGCAGGCAAGGCGCCGGCGGCCCGCGACGGGACACCGGCTACACCCTCGTACGTGCAGAGCCACACACCCCGCGCGCCCTGCCGCAGGACATACTCCCGATACACCAATAATCCCTGGGAAACAAGGGATTGACGAGCCAGTCACGCCCTCCTTAATGTCACCTCCAGTACGGATGACGTACACCGCGTACGGAATGCGTACAGCTGCGACTGTTCGAGGAGGAACACCATGAGCAGCATGGCCTCAGGCGCGGCCACGGGCGGAAAAGCCGCACCTGGCGCAGCCCTGGTGCGGCACCTCCCCCGGCTGATCGGCGCCGTCGTCTTCACCTGGCTGTTCGTCTGGCCGCTGGTGATGCTGGTGTACGGGGCGTTCAGGACGTCCCCGATCGGGGTGAACCCCAGCTGGACCACGGAGGGTGTCACCCGGGTGCTCACCGACCCGGGAACCTGGAGCACCCTCGCCACCTCCCTGGTGTACGCGCTGGTCATCACCGTCTTCGCGATGGCGATCGCGGTCTTCTTCGCAGCCGTCAGCACCCGCTTCGACGTTCCGCTCCGCCGTTGGATCACTCCGGCGATGATGGTGATCGTCGCGATGCCGACCGTGCTCTACGCCCTGGCGTGGGCCATGCTCGGCGCCGGGGAGTCGGGCCTGATCCACAAGTCGCTGTCCGCGGTCGGCCTCGGCTCGCTGGCTCCGCTGCTGGAGACCCGCAGCTGGTTCGGGCTCATCGTGGTCACGGCGCTCAAGGCGGGCGCACTGGCCTACCTGGTCGTCGTCGGCGCCTTCCGCAACCGCAACGCCGCCTTGGAGGAGGCCGCCCGGATCAGTGGAGCCTCGGGGAGGCGGGCCTTCTTCGGCATCGAACTGCCCGCGCTGATGCCCGCGATCCTCGCCGCCGCCCTGTACGTCTTCGTGAAGGGGCTCGAGGCCTTCGAGACGCCCGCGATGCTCGGGGTGCCCGCCGGCATCAAGGTCTACTCGACGCACATCTACGACTACCTGCGCGGCGGGCTGCGGCCGGACTACGCCGCAGCCTCCGTGGCCTCGCTGGTCATCGTGCTGATCCTGGCGGCGCTGGTCGCACTGCAGTGGCGGCTGACCGGCGGCGGACGTTCCTACTCCTCCGTCGGCGGACGCGCCAAGGCCGGAAGCCTGCGGCCGGCGGGCCGGGCCCGGACCCCGCTCACCGTGGCGATCGCCCTCTTCCTGCTGGTCGCCCTCGCGGTCCCCACCGTCCAGGTCGTCCTCAGCGCCTTCCAGCCGTACCTGGGCGTCTCGACGCTGACCACGGCCAACATCGAGCGTCTGCTCGCGGACGACGGCGTGGTCAAGGCACTGCAGAGCACCCTGGCCGTGTCGGCGATCGGCGGCGCGCTGGCGGTCCTGCTCGGCTTCGTCGTCGCCTACGCCTTCGTGCGCATGCGGTCGGCGGCCGGCCGGTTCATCCAGATGGCCTCATGGGTTCCCGCCGCCATGCCCGGCCTCGTCCTGGGGCTGGCCCTGCTGTGGTCGGTCCTCACCACGCCCGGCGGCAGCAGCCTGTACGGCACAATCTGGCTGCTCGTGATCGGCCTGGCAGTGGCGACCGCGCCGCTGGCCACCCGCACCCTGGAAGGACCACTCTCCCAGATCGGGGTCGAACTGGAGGAGGCCGCGCGGGTGTTCGGCGGCAGCCCGCTGCGCGCCATCGGCATGGTGACCGCGCGCATCCTGTCGCCGAGCCTGCTCTCGGCCTGGTTCCTGGTCGGCATCACGATGTCCGGAATCCTCGACGTGCCGATCCTGCTGGGCTCCACCGACACCCAGATGATCGCGACCGTCAGCTTCTCCTACTACAACAACGGCGAACCGGTGATGGCCTCGGCCCTCTACGTCGTCTTCACCGCCTGCCTGGCCGTGCTGGCCCTCGCCCTGGCCGCCCTCGGCGCCCTCGTCCGCCGGGTGCTCCGAAGGGCCGTGCCCGAGACCGCGCCCGCCCCCTACTCCGACTCCGAGAAGGAGAACGTCCGATGACCGGGATTTCCGTCAGGGGTGTCACCAAGTCCTTCGGCGCCAAGACCGTCCTGGACGGGGTGGACCTCGAGGTCGCCGACGGCGAGTTCGTCTGCCTGCTCGGCCCCTCGGGCTGCGGCAAGAGCACCCTGCTGCGCTCCATAGCCGGTCTCGAGAGCCCCAGCTCGGGCAGCATCCACCTGGGTGACGAGCCGGTGTACGACAGCTCACGGAAGCTGAACCTGCCGCCCGAGAAACGCGAACTGGGCATGGTGTTCCAGAGCTTCGCCCTGTGGCCCCACAAGACCGTGTTCGACAACGTCGCCTACCCGCTGAAGCGGCAGCGGGTCGAGCGCCGCGAGATCACCGAACGCACCCGCGAGACACTGGCGATGGTCGGTCTGCTCGACTTCGCCGACTCCTACCCCGGCACCCTGTCCGGCGGTCAGCAGCAACGCGTGTCGCTGGCCCGCGCCGTGGTCGGCCGACCGCGCCTGCTCCTGCTGGACGAGCCGCTGTCGAGCCTCGACACCAACCTGCGGTCCCAGATGCGGCGCGAGATCCGCCGCATCCAGCAGCACCTGGGCGCCACCGCGCTGTACGTGACGCACGACAAGGAGGACGCGGGAGGCCTCGCCGACCGCATCGCGGTGCTGCAGCAGGGCACCATCGTGCAGCAGGGCCCGCCGCGCGAGGTGTTCGTCCGTCCCCGCACGGCCTTCGTCAGCGAGTTCGTCGGGTTCGACAACTTCCTGCGGGCCACGGTCACCGAGACCGGCGACGGGATGTGCACCGTGGAGCTGCCGGGCGGCACCAATCATCTGCGGGCGGCCGTCGACCGCCCGGTCGCCCCGGGCGACCGGGTCACGGTCGCGGTCCGCTCCCGACTGGTCCGTGTCCACCCCGAGGGCCGGGAGACCGACAGCGGCAACGTCTTCCGCGGCACCGTGCGGTCCAAGTCCCACCTCGGCGACGACGTGGAGATCGTGGTGTCCGACGGCACCACCGAGATCGTCGCCCGGGTACGCCCCGGGTACGCCGACGAGGTGACCGTCGGCGAACCGGCCCTGGCGGCGCCGCCGGCGGGCGCATCGGTGGTCGTCGCGGTGGGCGAGGAGGCCCACAAGCAGCCCGCCGCCACCGCCCCCGCCCCGGCGGCGGCCTGAGAGCTGGCCGGCCCGAGCCCCTGTCACGCGGCCGGCCAGCGGGCACCGGCGCTCCTTCGGGCGTTCCCCCGCCCGGACGCCGGTGCCGCACCCCTCACCTCCGCATCCCGCACTTCCCGCTTCCGCGCGGCGGCCTCCTTACGACCGCTCCGCCACCCCTGACACCGGCCGGGGAGACCACCCCCGGCACCCCACCCGCGCACCCCGACCGTACGAAAGGCCACACCGCCATGAGAAGAACGCACCTCGCCGTCACGGCCGCCCTGCTCTCCACGTGCCTCACCCTGACGGCGTGCGGCGGCTCGGACTCCGCCCCGGAGGCGGCGGACGCCTCCTCCCTCACCGAGCTGTACGAGGTGGCCAAGAAGGAGGGCGAGATCCTGGTCTACGGCCCGACCGAGGACCTCTACGCCAAGGTGTACGAGGAGTTCGAGGCCGCCTACCCCGGCATCAAGGTGAAGACCACGGACATCTTCGGCGCCGAGCTCGACTCCCGGCTCGAGGGCGAGCTGGTCGCCGGCGGCTTCAAGGCGGACCTGCTGCACATCGGTGTCTCCGACATGGAGCGCTACGCCACCTCCGACTATCTGTCGCCCTTCCGGCCCGTCGAGGCGGACGCGCTGGAGGACGACTACCGGGGCAAGGAGGACCTGTGGAGCGTCCCCTCCCAGCACCTCTACGCCACCGTCTACAACACCAAGTCCCTCGACGAGGCGGACGTCCCGGACACTTGGGCCGAACTCGGCGACCCGGGGTGGAAGGCCAAGCAGGGCATCTCGGACCCGTCCATCAGCGGCGCCACCCCGCAGGTCCTGTCCGCCGCCCTGGAGGCGGGCGTCGTCGACGAGAAGTGGCTGGACGACTATGCGGGCAAGGTCAAGCCGAAGGTCTTCCCCAGTGTCGCCACCGCGCTGCAGGCGGTCACCACCGGGGAGACGCAGGCGTCCCTGGTCGCCGGATACGGCACCTACATGCGGCAGAAGGCCGCCGGCGCCCCCCTCGGCTACGCGGTCATGAAGGACGGTGGCTACATGTCGGACGTCGCCTACGGCACCCTCGACTCCAGCCCGCACCCCAACGCCGCCCGCCTCCTGGTGAGCTGGATGTTCTCCGAGGAGGGCCAGAAGTCCGTGGCCGAGCACATCTACGAGTTCGGCACCATGCCCGGCGCCCCCGAGCCCGAAGGTGCCGAGGAACTGGGCAAGTTCGAGCCGATCACCTACCCCGGTGCCGAGCGCTACGAGAAGAGCCTCGAGCTGCTCGGCGAGAAGTTCTGACCGCGCGCAACCAGTGGATCCACAGGCAGAAACGGAAGACATCGCACCCATGGACGACATCGTGAGAACGCAGGTACTCGTCGTCGGCGCCGGCCCGTGCGGCACCACGATCGCCAACCTGCTCGGTGTGTACGGCATCGAGAGCCTGCTCGTCGACAAGGCTCCCGAAGTCGTCGACTTCCCGCGGGGCGTCGGAGTGGACGACGAGTCGCTGCGCGTCTTCCAGTCGGCGGGACTGGGTGAGACCGTGCACGCGGACATGATCCAGAACCAGCTGCTGCGGTACTTCGACTCCTCCGGCCGCTACCTCGTGGAGATCGCGCCCTCCGCGCAGCCCTTCGGCTGGCCCCGGCGCAACTCCTTCCTGCAGCCCATGCTGGAGAAGAAGCTGCGCGCGGGACTGGACCGCTTCGCCCACGTCGGCCTGCGCGTCTCGACGGAACTGCTGACGCTGGAGCAGGACGACGAAGGGGTCACCGCGCGGATGCGCGACGACTCCGGCGAGGAGTTCACCGTCCGGGCGGACTACGTCGTCGGCGCGGACGGCGGCCGCAGCACCGTCCGCAAACTGGTCGGGGCCACCCTCGAGGGTTCCACGCTCGGGGCCCGCTGGCTGGTCGTCGACCTCAAGGACGCCGAGCTGCACGCCCCCTACGCCGGCAACTACATCAGCAGCACCCGCCCCCACGTGTCGATCGACCTGCCCTTCGGCTACCGGCGCTTCGAGTTCCGGCTCGCCGAGCACGAGACCGACGAGGAGATGCTCGAGCCGGGGGCGGTCGAGCGCCTGATCCGCAAGCACTTCGACTGGGACGGCCCGATGCCCGGCCTGGAGCGCGGCCGCATCTACCAGCACCACTCGCGGGTCGCCGACCGCTTCCGCACCGGCCGGGTGTTCCTGGCGGGCGACGCCGCCCACCTCCAGCCGCCCTGGTTCGGCCAGGGCATGAACTCCGGCATCCGCGACGCGGCCAACATCGCCTGGAAGCTGGCCGCGGTCCTGGCGCACGGCGCCGACGACCGCATCCTCGACACGTACCACACCGAACGCCACGGCCACGCCAAGGCGATGGTGGACCTGGCCACGACCCTGGGGAAGGTCTACTCGCCGAAGACCAAGCTCGGCGAACGGGCCCGTTCGCTGCTGCTGCGCGCCAGCGTGCGCGTCCCCTCGGCCCGGGACTACATCCTGCAGATGAAGTTCAAGCCGATGCCGTTCTACCGCCAGGGCGTCGTGGCCCACCGGCGGACGGACGACGCATCGCCGGTCGGCAAGATGTTCATCCAGCCCGCGGTGGAGACCGAGGACGGCACCCGGCTGCGGCTGGACGACGCCGTGGGCCCGTGGTTCGCCGTGATCGGCATCAACATCGACCCCGCCGACCACCTGTCCGAGGAGTCGGCCGCCTACTGGCGCTCCCTCGGCGCACAGCTGGTACGCGTCAACCGCTCCCGGGCCGGGAAGCACCTGCGCACCACGGACGCCGGCACCCTGCTGCTGGACGACACCGCCGGGGGCTTCCGGGACTGGCACAAGGGCGACCGCTCCCGCGAGATCGTCGTCCTGCGCCCCGACCGCTACCTCGCGGCCACCTGCGCCGGGGACGAACTCGACGACCTCACCGCACGGTTCCGCCGCATCATGCCGGTCCGCGAACCGGCGGTCCGCACCTGAGGACCGCGACACCCGGAAACCCGAGGTACCCAGGCATCCGAGAAAAGGCCCACACATGTCCGAGATAGTCGGCTTCGCCGCCCTCTCCCACTCCCCTTTCTGGGACGGTTCGCTCCCGGCCGAGACCACCCCCGACACCCTTGGCGCCCGGTTCACCACGGCCGCCGCCCGTCTCCGCGAGCTGGTCGCCGACCTCGCGCCCGACGCGGTGGTGATCTTCGGCCCGGACCACTTCCGTAACTTCTTCCTCGACGTCATGCCGTCCTTCTGCGTCGGCGTCGGCGAGATCGTCAGCTGCGGCGACTACGGCACGCACAAGGGCGCGGTGCCGCACGCCGAGGGCATCGGCCGGCACATCGCCGAGAGCACCCAGGCCGCCGGCTTCGATCCCGCGTTCTCCGTGCGCATGGGCGTGGACCACGGCATCGTGCAGCCCTACCAGGTGCTGTGGCCCGGTCTCGACGTGCCCGTGGTGCCGGTCATGGTCAACTGCAGCGCAGATCCGCGGCCCTCCTTCCGCCGCTGCTTCGACTTCGGCCTGGCGGTCGGCGACGCCGTCCGCTCCCTGCCCGGCGACCAGCGCGTCCTGGTGCTGGCGTCCGGCGGACTCTCGCACTGGGTGAAGGCGCTTTCGGTCGAGGACGAGACGCTCGACGCGAACACCCGCGACTACCTCGTCGACGGCCGCGACCGCGTCGACGCCTACAACGCCTCCCGCGAGGAGAGCCTGGCGCAGCGCATCGCGGACGGCCACGAGGGGCCCGTCAACGCCGAGTGGGACCGCTGGTTCCTGGACCGGCTCACCGCCGGCGACCACACGTCGTTGCTGGCCATGGATTCCCGGCAGGTCGAGGAGACCGCGGGCAACGGGGCCCATGAAGTGCGCACCTGGCTCGCCGCGTGGGCGGCCTGGGGCGGACCCGTCGAGGTCCTCGGCTACGAGGCGGTGCCGCGCTGGGTCACCGGCATGGGCGCCGTCGCGGGGACCGCGCAGCTGTGAACGAGGAAGGCACGCAGAGCATGAGCATGGACACACCCGACTACACCACCGACGCCTACTTCGGGCTCGAGGACAGCTGGGCGGAGACCGCGCCCGGAGAGCTGACGCACTATCACGACCTGGGTGAGGGAACGCCCGTCACGTTCCTGCACGGTTCCGGGGCAGGCGTCTCCGCCGCCGCGAACTGGTGGCTGAACCTGCCGGAGCTCGCCCGCGAGCACCGCACCGTCGCGCTCGACCTGCTGGGCTTCGGCCAGACCCGGCCCGCGCCCGACGCCGCCTACGGCATCGACGCGTGGGTGCGGCACACCGTACGGCTGCTCGACACCCTGGGCATCGAGCGGACCTGGCTGGTCGGCAACTCCCTCGGCGGCTGGGTGGCGTTCCAGATGGCGCTGACCCACCCGGAGCGTCTCCTCGGCATCGTCTCCATGGGCACCGGCGGCGCCCCGCGCACCGCCGCACTGGCCCGCCACGCACGGCCCGAGGTCACCGAAGCGGGCATCCGCAAGGTGCTGAACGAGTTCGTCACCGAGCCGTCGCTGGTCACGGACGACCTCGTCGCCGCCCGCTACACCGCGGCCCGCGCACCGGGCGCCGAGGAACGCTTCGCCAAGGTCATCGAGGCCCGCGACCACGACCGGGTACACAACCCGCTCGACATCGAGGCGCTGCGCGGATTCGACCGGCCGGTGCTGCTCGTGCACGGCCGCGACGACACCGTCATCCCGGTGTCCCGCAGCCTGCAGCTCGCCGAGGTGCTCCCCCGGGCCGACCTGCACCTCTACTCCCGGTGCGGCCACTGGAGCCAGGTCGAGAAGGCGCCTCAGTTCAACGCGCTGGTCGGCCAGTTCCTGCGGCTACACTCTGGCGGCTGATCGCCGGACCGACCGTTCGCCGACAGCGCGCGACGAACGCGATCGACCGGCCGGCCACCACGCCGGCCCCAGGACGACAACCCCCGAAGGAGGAGCCAGGTGGCTCACAACGATCAGGTGGCGCCGATCGCCGAGGGTGACTTCATCCAGTCCCTCGGCAAGGGACTGGCGGTCATCCGGGCCTTCTCCGCCGAGCGCAAGTCGATGACCCTGAGCGAGGTCGCCGCCGCCACCGGCATATCGAAGCCGAGTGCCCGGCGCATCGTCCTGACCCTGCAGGCGCTCGGGTACATGAGCAGCACCGACGGCGCCTTCCGGCTGCTGCCGAAGGTGCTCGACCTCGGCTACGCCTACATCTCCTCCTTCGAGCTGCCCGAAATCGCCCAGCCGCACCTCGACGCGCTCAACGAGCAGTTGGGCGAGGTGTGCTCGCTGGGCGTGCTGGACGGCGGCGACGTGATCTACCTCGCGCGTTCCCAGTCCCAGCGCGTCATGAGCACCACCATCCGGATCGGTTCACGCATCGACCCGGCCGCGACCGCCGTGGGACGGGTGTTGCTCGCCCACCTCTCGGAAGCCGAGCTGACGTCCTTCCTGGACGCGCACACCTTCCAGGCGTACACCGAGCACACCGTGACCGACCCGGAGGCCATGCGCGACCGCCTGACACTCATCCGCGACCGCGGCTGGGAACTGGCCGATCAGGAGAGGGAACTGGGCGTACGCACCATCGCCGCCCCGATCACCGACATGCAGGGCGAAACGGTGGCCGCCGTCAACATCGCCACCAACTACATGCGGGTGCCCATGGACAGGCTTTTGGACGAGTTCCTGACCGCCCTGCTGGACACCGCCGCACGCATCAAGAGCGACCTCGCCGACTACCGGTGAGCCGCCCGGCCTTCCACGACTCCGGAAAGCGAAACACACCCATGCTCAACTCCGCGCAACGACAGACCATCGCCGACGAACTCGCCGAGGCCACCCGTACCCGCACCCCCATCCCCCTGCTCAGCGCCCGCTACCCGGAGATGGAGGTCGAGGACTCCTACGCGGTGCAGAACCTGTGGGCCGACCGGCAGACCGCCGCCGGCCGACGGATCGTCGGCCGCAAGATCGGGCTCACCTCGAAGGCCATGCAGGCGGCCACCGGCATCACCGAACCCGACTACGGTGTCGTCTTCGACGACATGGTCCTGGAGAACGGCTGCGAGATCCCCTGGGAGCGCTACACCCACCCGCGGATCGAGGTGGAACTCGCCTTCAAGCTCAACGCCGACCTCGACGGGCCGGGCTGCACCATTTTCGACGTCCTTTCGGCGACCGAGTACGTCGTCCCCGCCCTGGAGATCCTCGACTCCCACATCGAGCTGAAGGGCCGCACCATCGTGGACACCATCAGCGACAACGCCGCGATGGGGGCGATGGTGGTCGGTGGCAACCCGGTCAAGCCGGACTCCGTCGACCTGCGCTGGATCGGCGCCCTGCTGTACCGCAACCAGACCGTCGAGGAGACGGGCCTGGCGGCCGGCGTCCTCAACCACCCCGCCTCCGGCGTCCACTGGCTGGCCAACAAGCTCGCCCGGCACGGCAGCGGCCTCAAGGCCGGTGACCTGGTCCTCGCCGGCTCCTTCACCCGTCCCGTCCACGTGCAGAAGGGCGACACCTTCCTCGCCGACTACGGACCGCTGGGAACGATCACGTGCACGTTCGCATGACCCCCGACCCCACCTTCCTCGACGCCCTCGCCGCAGCCGACCGGCCGCTGACGGGCATGTGGCTGTGCACCGGCAGTCCGCTGGTCGCCGAGATCTGCGCCGGCTCCGGGCTCGACTGGCTCCTCATCGACGCCGAGCACAGCCCCAACGGCCTCGACTCGATCCTCGCCCAGCTCCAGGCGGTGCGCGGATACGGTCCCGTCCCGGTCGTGCGGCCGCCCGCCCTCGACACGGTGACCATCAAGCAGTACCTCGACCTCGGCGCGCAGAACCTGCTCATCCCCATGGTCGACACCGCCGAGCAGGCCCGGCAGGCCGTCGCCGCGATGCACTACCCGCCCCGCGGCGTCCGCGGTGTGGGCGCGGCCCTCGCCCGCGCCTCCCGCTGGAACGGCGTCGACTCCTACCTGCACACCGCCGGCGAGACGTGCTCCCTCACCGTGCAGATCGAGTCCGAGGAAGCCGTGGCGAACGTGGAGGAGATCCTCGCGGTCGACGGAGTCGACGCCGTCTTCCTCGGCCCCTCCGATCTCGCCGCCTCGATGGGTCTGCTGGGCCAACAGGAACACCCGGACGTGATGCGTGCCGTCGAGCACTGCCTCACCGCCGCGCACCGGGTCGGCAAGCCCGCGGGTGTCAACGCCTTCAACGAGAGCACGGCCCGCCACTACCTCACCGCGAAAGCCCGCTTCGTCCTCGTCGGCGCGGACGTCACGCTGCTGGCGCAGGGCAGTCGGGCGCTCGCCGCACGCCTGGCCGACGGCGGGGAACGATGAGGTGACGTACCCCGGGAGTCACCTTGCCCGGGCCGTGGCGAGAGTTCTCTCCGGCCCCGGGCGAGGTGGCCCCCGCCCGGCTCACGCCCCGACCGCGCGTCGCCCCGGCGGGCTCAGCACGGGTCTCATGCCTTGTGCTGCATGGTGCGCCGGGCGGGATTGCCTTGTTCGGCAGCCTTGGGGTCCTTCTCCTTGGCCTTGGCGCGAACACCGTCGGCGATGCCCTTGCCGATGTTCTCGCCGCTGTCGGCCCAGTACTCGAAGGCCCGCTCGAGGGCGGGTTCGGTGACACCGTTGAGGAGGTGTCCGACGACGTTGTCGACCAAGCGGTCCCGGGCGGCGTCGTCCACGACCTCGCGCACCAGGGTGCCGGGCTGCCCTCAGCCCGGCTCGACCTCTTCCGACCTGCACCGTCACGCCGAGGAACTCGGTGGCCACTCGATCCCGTAAAGAGCCGCCAGGTCGACCAGGAGCAGATCGTCGCGGCCGGCCGCGGCCTCGATCAGGTCCGGATAGAACCCGTGCAGGGAGAACAGGGCCAGGGTGGTGCCCGTGGTGTCGTAACCCTGGCCGGCGAGCAGGGTACGGATGCGTTCCAGGCGTTGCAGGTCGCCGGTGCCGCGGCGGGCGGCGGTGGCCTTGGCCTCGCCGAGGAGGGCGAGCCGGGCGCGGAGGTGCTGCGGGCGCTCCCACCCGTCGCTCCAGCACAGATCCGCAGGTGAGGCGGGCCCGGTGGGCTCGACCCGCTGGATGTCGCGAAACAGGTCGAGACCCACCGGCGTTCATGCTGAACCGCAGGTCAGCGGCTCTTTCCCGCAGGCTCCAGGATCGCCACGCACTCCACGTGATGCGTCATCGGGAACAGGTCTATGGGGAGCACGGGCTCCCGCCCGCCTCTTCGGTCCCGCGCTTGAACTCCACGACCGCTGGCGCCCCGTTCTCGTCCAGGCCCAGCAAGTCGATCCGCCCGCCGTGCACCGGGCCGGTGCCGTACTCACTTGCCAGGAACCGGACCCCGAGCAGCTCCTGCATGTTGCTCTCGACGAGGCGCTGCACATCGGCCTCGGTATCAGCCGGCCGCGGCACGACCTCCGTCATGCCGCCCTTCGTCGTGCGGACCAGCTTCAGGCCGGACGCCTTCCCCTCCTCTATTCGAAGATTGAGAACGTCGGAGAGGGGCGGGATTGTTTCCGTGACGGCCCCAAGAAGAGCGAGGGTCAGGTGAAGGGCCGGGGCGGGCCGTCGAGGCCCACCGGTGTCCCGCCGCCGCTTCTGGCGCCGACTTCCAACCGTCACACGACGGCCCGCAACTGTTCGTCCAGGACCATCGCCGCCTTGGTGATGCTTCCGGGCATGAGGTTCCTGTATGTGCGGTAGGTGACCTGGATCGACGTGTGCCCCATCCATTCCGCCACGTCTGTGATGGGGATGCCGTTGCTCAGCGAGTTGGACGCGAAGAAGTGCCGGAAGCTGTACATTCCGACGCCTTCCGCCGGCGGGAGGGCCTGGAACAGCTTCGACACCCGGTATCGCTCGTTCGGTTCGCTGAAGGGCCCCTTCGGCCCCCTCAAGAGGTACCCGTCCTCCGTGGTCCCGTGCTCTTCCACGAATCGTCCGATCGAGAAAGACGTCTTCTTCCGGTCGCTGTTTTCCCCGAGCAGCGCGAAACCGGATGGTGCAGGCGTGCGGGCAACGGCTGTGCCTGGAGCAGTCACAGGGCCTGAAGAAGGAACCCATGCCGCGGGCGAGCCGACGAGCCAAGGAGCGACACCCTCCGAAAGCCGGGCGGACCAGCGGACCTGCTCCTGCTGACGCGCCCCGCGGTCGGCAAGGCGGGGCCTCCCGCTCGCCCCTTGCTGGCTGCTTGCTGACCTGGGGTTCCCCCAGCATGCCCATGACCTGCGGCAATGCCCATCCTTTGGATCTTCGAAAACAACATCGAGGACCGCATGGGCCATCTGCGGTACCTGCTGTTCCACCTGGTCTGCGGCTACGCGGCCGCATACGGATTCGCCCTCACGAACCCGAACGCCACCACCCCCCTGATCGGCGCCTCCGGGGCGATCGCGGGGGTGCTGGGCGCCTACCTGGTGCTCTACCCGAAGGCCCGGGTCTGGGTCCTCGTCCCCTTCCTGATCTTCCTGCCCCTGCGCCTGCCGGCCTGGATCGTGCTGGGCCTGTGGTTCGTCCTCCAGGCGGCGTACTCGGCGGGCGCGGGCGTCACCGGCGCCGGGACGGTGGCCTACGCGGCCCACGTGGTCGGCTTCGCCGTCGGCATGCTGATCGCCTGGCCCCTCAAACCGGGCACTCTCCCACCCCCCGAACCGGGCGGCGTCCTCTTCGGACGACAGACCCGACGGGCCTGGTAGCGCCGCACGCCAGAGGCCAGGCACCCCGGGAGAACCTGACCGACTTTGAATGCCGGCCATCCCGAAGCCGCCGAGGAGCACTGTCGAGCCGTCCCCGATCCCGGCGACCACCTCATCAGCGTGGGCACACAGCCGCGTGGTCATCGGTTCTTCTCCGTGCCGTTCTCCAGGACCACGGCGAGCGCCTGGCCCACTCCGATACAGATGACCGCAATCCTCACCGCTCGCCGGGCTCCTCCAGCCGGTGGGTCAGCGTGCCGAGGATCCTGCCACCGGAGGCGCCCGGCGGGTGGCCGAGCGCGGTGGCGCCGCCCTTGGTGTTGACCGTTTCGGGATCGATCTTCCAGGCGTCCACGCAGGCCAGTGCCTGCACGGCGAACGCCTCGTTGAGTTCGACCGCGAAGACGTCGGACCAGGAGATGCCCGCGCTCTTCAGGGCCCGGTTCGCCGCCTCCACCTGCGCGAAGCCGAACATCTGCGGATCCAGCGCGAACACCTCGCGTCCTGCGATGCGGGCCGGCGGATCTGCACCGATGCGCGCTGCGGCGGCCTGCGAGCCGAGCAGCACGGCCGAGGCGCCGTCGCTCAGCGGCAAGGCATTGCCTGCCGTGATCACACCGTCGGGGCGGAACGCCGGCTTGAGGGCGGCAAGCTTGCCGGCCGTGGATCCGGGCCTGCTTCCCTCGTCCCGGCGGAGGGTGCCGCCCTTGCCGGCCACCACGACCGGCACCACCAGATCGTCGTAGAGGCCGGCCGCCCAGGCGTCGTCGGCGAGGTTGTGGGACCATGCGGCGAACTCGTCCTGCCGCCCCCGCCGGATGGTGAACCGGTCGGCCGGCTGCTCGTGTGCCTCGCCCAGGGAGACCGTCCACTCCTTCGGTATGCGTTCGTTGACCAGCCGCCGTCCGAGAGTGGTGGAGGCTGCGGTCACGTCCGCGGCGGGACAGGCGCGCTGGGCAGCAGGCCCCTGAGAGGCTCCAGCCGCTCCAACTGCGGCATGACGTACTTCACCCGTCGGAGGGCCGAGAGTAGGTCGAGCGTACGGAGCATCCCAAGAAGACGCAGGTCAGGGTTCCGTCGCCGCCTTGAGGATCGCCACGCACTCCACATGGTGGGTCATCGAGAACACGCCACAGCGACTGAAGTCGAGAGAAACCGCAGGTCAAGCTGGTTCTCTGGTCCGGCCGGTGAGCTGTCAGGCGCCGGGATCGCCACACGAGCGTCACCAAGCGGTCCCGCACACCGCGGGCGCGCGGCCATCCGTCCGGCTCGCCCGTGCTCCTCACCCCGAGGCCCGGGCCGCCCCCGGCTGGGCGAAGACGCAGCTCGGAGGGTGCCTCCCCACGATGTTCGCCAGGTCCCCGGAGGAGTCGGTCGGGGCACCACGCCCGTACCCCGGAGGCGGGCGCGGGCCGAGGGGAGGCATACGGTAGCGGCTCACCGGACCGGATATGATAGGAGGCTGTCTCCCCCTGTGCACAGGGCCGGACACCGCAGGGGGCTCAGTGGTGGCCCACCACCCCGCCTCACCAGGAGAGCAACCGTCTTGTCCCAGCACACTCCGAACGCCGCCAACCCCGACCTGCAGGCCGACTGCGGGAACTGCTTCGGCCTGTGCTGCGTGGCGCTGCCCTTCGCTCGCTCGGCGGACTTCGCCGCGAACAAGGCCGCCGGCACCCCGTGCGGCAACCTCCGGCAGGACTTCCGCTGCGGCATCCACGAGCGGCTGCGCGACAGCGGTTACAACGGCTGCACGGTCTTCGACTGCTTCGGGGCCGGGCAGAAGGTCTCCCAGGTGACCTTCGAGGGCCGCAGCTGGCGCGAGGAGCCGGGTTCGGCCCGCACGATGTACGAGGTCTTCCCGGTCATGCGGCACTTGCACGAGCTGCTGCGGTACATCGCCGAGGCCATGGACCTCCCGGCCGCCCGGCCCGTCGGCCGCGACCTGCGTCGCGCCTACGACCGGATCGACGCGATGACCCGGGACACGGCCGAGTCACTGCTCGCCGTCGACGTGATGGCGCTGCGCGGGGAGGTGAATGCGCTGCTGCTGCGGGCCAGCGAGCTCGCCCGCGCCGCGGTGCCCGGCCGCAAGAAGAACCACCGGGGCGCCGACCTCATGGGCAAGCGCATGCGGAACGCCAAGCTGCGCGGCGCCAGCATGCGCGGCGCCTACCTGATCGCCGCCGACCTGTCCGGCGCGGACCTTCGGGAGGCGGACCTCATCGGTGCGGACCTGCGGGACGCGAACCTGTGCGGGGCGGACCTGACGGGCGCTCTGTTCCTCACGCAGCCGCAGCTCAACGCCGCCCGGGGCGACCGGGCCACCAAGATCCCGGCGGCGCTCCAGCGGCCGGGCCACTGGGCCGCGTAAAGCCCCGGCCCGTCGGCACGGCTTCGTCGGGACACCGCCTCCCTTGCGAACCGGGCCGGGCACCGCGTCGCCCGGGAACACTGCTCGTCCCCCGCTCGGCCATCGGACGCGGCCGTGACCTGGTTCTCCTGCCACCCCAGGCACGGTTGGATCATGTGGCGCATTAGTCTGTCTCAACATCAACTGATACAGATCGTGCGGCAAACGAGGAGCTGAGATGACCGAGGGCGCTCTCCCCAGTGAACAGATACCGCTGTTCAATCCATTCGCCGAGGGGTTCACCGACAACCCCTATCCGCAGTACACCCTGCTGCGGGAGACCGCTCCCGTCTACGCCCACCCGATGGGGTTCTGGGTCATCACCCGTTACGAGGACGTCTCCGCGCTCCTGCGTTCCGGTGCGTCGTCCGAGCTGCGCAACGTCACCTCGGGTGCGATGGTCAACCTGCGACAGAAGGACGAGTCGCGCAAGACCCCGCTCATCGACGGCTTCTCGATGATCGACCGGGACGCGCCGGACCACACGCGGCTGCGCAAGCTGGTGCAGAAGGCCTTCACGCCGAAGTCGATCCAGGCGCTCGCGCCGCGCATCGGCGAACTCGTCGACGAGATGCTGGACCGGGTCGCCGACGCGGGCCGGGCGGACCTGGTTCCCGCACTCGCCTCCCCGCTGCCGTTCACCGTGATCGCGGAAATGCTGGGCGCACCGTCCACCGACCACACGCGGATCCGCGAGCTGAGCGGCACGATGGTCCGCTCCCTCGAACCCGTCGCGGACCCGGGCCTGATGCAGGCCATCGAGGCGGCGGACGAGGAACTCGCCGGGATCACCGCCGAGATGATCGCCTGGAAGCGCCGCAACCCCGCCGACGACCTGATGACGGCTCTGATCGAGGCGGAGGAGGACGGCGACAAGCTCAGCGACGACGAACTGGTCGCCCAGATCCTGCTGCTCTACATCGCGGGTCACGAGACGACCGTGAACCTGCTCGCCGGCGGCACGCTGGCGCTGCTGCGCCACCCCGACCAGCTCGCCGCGCTGCGCTCGGACGCCTCCTTGATGACGAACGCGGTCGACGAGCTGCTCCGTTACGACAGCCCGCTCCAGTCGAGCCGGCGCATCACCGTCGAGCCCACCGTGCTCAGCGGGGTCGAGATCCCGGCCGGTTCGTTCGTGATCGCGGGTCTGGCCTCGGCGAACCGGGACGAGCTGCACTGGGGTCCGGACGCGGACACACTGCGCCTGGACCGGGAGGGGGCCCGGGCGCACGTCTCGTTCGGTTCCGGTTCGCACCACTGCCTGGGGGCTGCGCTGGCGCGGCTGGAGGCGAGCATCACCTTCGAGCGGATGCTGCGGCGGTTCCCGAAGCTGGCCCTCGACGGCGATGTGACGTGGAACGGCCGTATCAACGTGCGCGGTCCGGCCTCGCTGCCGGTGTCGGTCGGCTGAGTCCGCCCCGGAGCGGATACCGCGAAGGGCTCACCAGGACGTCCGGTGAGCCCTTCGCGGCGCTGCCTCACACCAGGGCGGGGGTGTCCTCCCGGGTGACGGAGAGCAGTCCCTCGCGCAGCTTGGCCATCGACGCGGTGTTGTTCCCGAACTGATTGATCGCGAACCCGCCGCGGTACTCGGGCCCGTAGCCGTGCTTCAGGAAGTTGACGAAGGAGCCGCTGGCGCTGAGGTCCACGAAGTGGTGGCGGCGCGGGGCACGGAACGAGGTGGCCATCAGCTCGTCGAAGCGCACTCGGCCACGGATCACGTCCCAGACGTAGGTGTCCCAGCTCTCCAGCGAATCGCTCCCCAGCCTCCCTGCGTAGGCACAGGAGTAGACCGGCAGCTGCGGCCGACCGACCGGCACGGCCCGGCCGAGGCTGCGGCACTCGTGGCGGATGTCGTCGAGGAGGCCTGAGTGGAACGCGTACCTGACGGGCAGTCCGACGGCGATCACCCCTTCCTCGTCCAGCGCGGTGCGCGCCTCGGCGATCCGCTCGCTCTCGCCGCTGACGACGAAGTTGCCCGTGGACTCCCCCGTGTAGTTGACGCCCGCGAGTGACAGACCGCCGAACAGGTCACGTCGCCGCTGGTAGAGGTCCGGTGGGGCCAGGACGCTGAGCATGCCGCCGGTACGGCAGCGCGACTTCAGCAGGTGGGCCTGCTTCATGACGAGGTCCAGGCCGTCCTCGAAGGACATCGCCCCCGCGACGGTCGCGGCGATGTACTCGCCCAGGCTGTGGCCGAGCACCGCGTCGGGGTGGAAACCCTCGTCGCGCAGTGCCTCGGTCAGGCTCCAACCGATGCTGTAGAGGGCGGCGTGGGTCTGCAGGATGTCGTCGAAGTCCTGGCCCCGGCGGGGGGTGTCGTGGATCGCGGCCACCAGTGAGGTGCCGTTGGCCGCCTCGTACAGCGCGCTGCACCGGTCCATGGCGTCCCGGAACACCGGATGCGTGTCGTACAGTTCCCGCCCCATCCGGTGGTACTGGGTGCCCTGCCCCCCGTACATGAAGACGACTTCGGGCCGCTGCCTCGTCCGGCGCGGGGCGGGCGGGGCCTCCTCGAACAGGAGGGGCTCCTGCCGGATCTTGTCGGTGAGCTTCGTCAGTACGTTGCCCGGACCGATCTCGTGGAACTCCCGGTGCCCCTGGCCCATCAGCCAGGAGACCGACTCGTACCACTTGACGGGGTTCGATATCTGCTGGATGAGCAGGTCCGCGTACCCGGTGGTGGGGTACGGCCGGGCCGTGAGGTTGGCGATCACGGGGATCACGAGTTCTCCGAGCCGGAATCCGGAGAGGTAGCGGGCGAACTCGTCCTGCACTTCCCTCATGGAACGCGAGTGGAAGGCGGCACTCACGTTGAGGGGGATGAAGGCGGCCCCGGCCTCCGTGTAGACGGCGCGGACCTCGGGTGCGAGGACTTCGTCGTAGGCGCCGGAGAGGATGCACTGCTGACGCGAGTTGATGTTGGCGATGTCGATGCCGCGGTAGGGCAGCCCGGCCAGGATCTCGGCCACCCGCTCCTGGTCCAGGTTCGCGACGGCGGCCATCGCACCCTTGGGCGCCCGGCTCATCAACTCGCCCCGTTTGCGCACCAGGTCGAGTCCGGTGGCGAAGTCGAAGGCACCGGCGGCGAACAGGGCGCAGTACTCCCCCAGGCTGTGCCCGGCCACGACGGCCGGCAGCTCCCCGTCGGAGGCGACGCGGTCCAGGTACCGGAGGGCGCTGACCGCGTAGAGGGCGGGCTGGGTGTACTCCGTCCTGTTCAGTACCCGGTCGGGGTCGTGGAGGCACAGTTCCCGGAGCGAGTAGCCGAGGATGTCGTCCGCCTGCGTTACCAGGTCGGGGAACTTCTCGAACAGTCCCTCGCCCATGCCCTTGCGCTGCGAGCCCTGCCCGGGGAATACGTACACCGATTTCATGTGATCACTCAGCCGTTGTCGCGGGGATTACTGGTTCGCCGTGAAGGGCGGGGACGGCGTGTGTGCCGTGGGCGGCGTACTCGCCGAGACGCCGGCCGAGCAGTGCGGCGGTCTCCCGCAGCAGTCGCTCCGCGATGACGTCGGCTCTGCGGCTGCGCCAGGACTCCAGGTCGGTGCCCTTCACCCAGCTGTTGAAAGCACCCATCGCGGGGCCGCAGTGGATCTGGTAGTCGACCCGCTGGGTGGTGCTGCCGCTCATGGCCAGCCGGGTGGAGTGGACGAAGTACCAGCGGAAGACGAGCGCCATCCGCTGCTTGGGGTTCCGCTCGGCCTCCGCGAGCCGGTCCGGGAAGCGCCGGGCCAGATGGGCGCGGGTCTCCTCCCACACCTCGTCGATCGAGCGCTTGAAGTACTTGTCCTCCAGCATGGCCCGGGTCCGGGCGTCGAGCTCCTCGATCGCGTTGTGCCGCAGGTACAGCTCGTACAGCTTCTGGGCACGTGCCGGGAAGAAGGTCCCCTTCTTCACCGCCTGTACCCTGGCGCCGACCTCGAACATGTCGCCGGCGGGGGCGTAGTCCGTGTCGTGGGCGCCGAGGTCCTGGAGAATGTCCTTGACGGCGTCACTGGTGCCGGCCTCCACCGTGCACTGGTTGATGGAACCGGTCACGATGAACTCGGCTCCCAGGGTGAACGCCGCGAGCGCCGCATCCGGGGAGCCGATTCCGCCCGCCGCCCCGACGCGGACCTCGGCCTCGGGGGGATAGGCCTCCTCGCGGTTCACCCGGTCGCGCAGGGCGCGCATCACGGGCATCAGCACATAGGCGTTGCCGCCGTCGGTGTGGCCCGCCGAGTCGGCCTCGACGCACAGGTCCTGGGCGAGCGGGACGCGTGTGCCGAGCTCTGCCTGCTCGGGGGTGATCAGACCGCGATCGAGCAGCTGGCGGACCATTTCCGGCGGCGCAGGACGCAGGAACGGCTCGGCGACCTCGGTGCGCGACACCTTCGCGACGATGTGGTGGTCCTGCCGTATCCGGCCGTTGCCGTCCGTGCCGAGTCCCGCCAGTCGGTAGCGCACGAGCGGGAGGGTCGGCCGGACGTAGGCCGATGCCTCGACGGAGCGGACCTTGTGGCGCAGGTAGAGCTCCACGGTGCGCATCTCCAGCTCCGGCTCCTGCGGGTTGCTGAGCAGGTTCATGCCGTAGGCGCGGCCGGGGCCCAGGCCCCGCTTGATCCGCGTGATCGCCTGGTCAATGGCGTCCGGGGCCAGTCCGCCGGTCCCGAAGAAGCCGAGCATTCCGGCGTTGCCGAGGGCGGTGACGAGTTCGACCGAGGCGATGCCCTTGTACATCGCGCCCGCGGCGTAGTTGTAGTCGATGCCGTGGGCCTCGCGGAATCGGGGGTTGCCCAGCGCCTGGGGCAGGACGGTGAAACGTTCGGCGGGGTGGTGGTGCTGCGGTTCCACTGTGTCCTCGGTCGATGGGGCCCGCGGGCCGGGCAGGGCGGGCTGCTCGTCCCGGGCGGCCGGCGCGTGCGAGGGGCGGTGCGTGCGGTTCGTGGATGCGTCAGGGGAAGAGCCCGGCGGCGGTGGGGCCGGTGCGGCGGCCGTGACGGTGTTCAAGGATGCGGCAGGCAGACCGGTCGCGGTGGCGGCCGGAACGGTGTCCTCCCAGGGGAAGACGCCGCGCTCCGCGAAACGCCGGATGGCCCGCACGTTGTCGGGGTCCGCGAACACCTCGCGGTTGGTGGCCAGCGCGACGCCCTTGGTGTGCTCGGAGATCGGGGACAGTTCCCGCAGGTAGGCCTTGTAGCGTGCGACGCCCTTCTTGGAGAGGCGGCCCAGGCGTTGCAGATGGCGGCGCACCAGCGCGTGGCTGTCCGCGCCGAGGGCGTCGACCAGACCCCACTCGTGTGCCTGCCGGGAATCGATGGTCTGGGTGGTACCGGCGAGGTAGTGGGCGCGCTGGAAACCGGTCCGGCGGATCAGGTACGGCAGGACGACCGCCGGTATCAGCCCGAACAGCAGCTCGGAGAGGCTGAACGACGCGCTTTCGTCGGCGATCACCACATCGCTCGCCGCCACCAGGCCCACTCCGCCCGCGTTCGCCCTGCCCCGGACGTGGGCGACGGTGAGAACGTCCCCGTACGCCATCCGCCGGAAGAGTTCGAACATGTGCTCAGGGTCGAACGCCGTGTCCTGTCCCTGGCGTGCCGCGTCGCTGATCGCGCGGAAGTCCGCGCCGAAGCAGAACACCTCGGGCAGTCCTTCGAGGACGACGACGGTGACGGCCGGGGAGGCCGAGGCCCTGGTGAAGACGTCGTTCAGCTCGTGCACCAGGTCGGCGTTGATGGCGTTGCCCGCCTCCGGCCGGTGGATGCGCGCGAACAGCACGCTGCCCTCTTCGCGCACCCGCAGGGTGGAGTAGGTCAGTCGATCCATGCGTACTCCCGGTGGAACTCCTTGATCGCCTTCAGCACGAGGCGCGGAGCCGACCCCGTGCCGCGCCGGGTGCGGGGGACGTACTCCTGGTTCACGACGGTGTCGCGGGTGCCGACCCGGACGAACTCGCTCTCCCTGAGGAGCGCGTCGTACTCGTCGAGGGACAGCTGGTAGCGGGCGTCCAGGTGGTCCTCGATCCCCATGTCCCTCAGCCGTGCCGCACCGTCGGGGGTCACGACGCCGCTGTAGAACTCGGAGCAGCAGCCGGATCCGTACGAGAAGAGGCCCAGGCGTTGCGGTGTGTCGAAGCGGCCGTTGCAGACGGTGCCGGCCAGCGAGAGGAAGACGGTCGCGCCCATGATGTTCCCGACGCGTCGACAGTAGGTCAGGCCGGGCATGACGCGTCGTTCGAAGTCCTCGGCGATCTCGGCGCCCTTGGCCTTGGCGACCTTGCGCATCATCGTGCGGTGGGCGCCCTTGACCATGCCGCCGAAGGGGGTGTGGAAGGCGAGGTACTGGAAGGAGTCCCGGTAGTCGGCGCCCTCCACCTTGTCCTCGTACGCCAGGTACGCCTTCTCGCAGCAGTCCAGGTACGACATCAGGGACAGGTCCACGTCGCCCGCCTCGCTGTCCGGCGCCGGCCGGCAGGTGTCCATGACCTCGTAGCCGTAGTAGCCGCTGGCGCCGACGTCGAGCTGGAAGACGTGCGGCGTGTCACTGATCAGCATGGCCACCGCGCCCGCGCCGCCGCTCGGCTCCGCGTAGGCCCAGTCCTGGGCTGCCGCGTCGTCGCCGTCCCCGAGGATGTAGCGCGAGATGTCCGTCGCGATCACCAGGGCCTTCGCACCCGGCGAGGTGCCCGACAGGATGAAGTTGCAGGCCATCTGGAGCCCCGCCGTGCCGGCGTAGCAGGCCTGCTTCAGCTCGAACATCCGGCAGTTGCGGCTCAGCCCGAGCTGGTCGTGCAGATAGGTGCTGGCCGACTTCGAGAAGTCGAAGCCGGACTCCGTGCAGGTGATCAGCAGCTCGATGCTGTCCTTCTCCGCCGCGCTCATCCGGTCGAGGACCGGCCTGGCCGCGTTGGCCCCGAAGGTCACCGGGTCCTCGAAGGGCAGCGCGACGGTCTTCTCCTTCATCAGCAGGTTGTTCAGCCTCGGAAGGTCGAGCTCCCGGTGCTTCGCCAGCTGCATGACGTCGAGCACTGCCGAGCCGCCAAACACGTTCATCGCTTCGATACCGACGCGGGACATGACTTACGCTCATCTGCTCTCTATGAGTCGCATGTGCTGATGCACAGTGCGGTGTTGATGCCGCCGAAGCCCATGCTCAGGCTCAGGCAGTGGCGCACCTCGGCCTCGACGGCCTCGTCGCGCACCCAGCGCAGGGACGCGTCGATCGGGTCGGTGAGGTTGCGGGTCGGGTGCAGTCGTCCGTGTTTCATCTGGAGGAGCGCGGCGACCGCCTCGACGGCTCCGGCCGCCGTCAGGCCGTGACCGGTGATCGACTTCGTGGCGTTGATCCGGGCATGCGTGAGGCCGCAGGCCCGCAGCGCCGCCACCTCGGTCTCGTCTCCGACGGGGGAGGCGGTGCCGTGGGGGTTGACGTAGTCGATGGCGTCGGCGGTCAGCCCGGCGCGGTCGAGGGCCTGGCGGATCGCCCGGGTCTCCCCGTCCAGAGAGGGATCGGGGTTGCGGTTCCCGTCCAGCTGCACCGACCAGCCGCTGAGCCGCGCGTAGAGGGTGTCCTCCTGCCCCGGGCGGGCGCCCCGGCGCTCGATGACCAGCGCGCCGCACGCCTCGCCGAAGACGAAGCCGGCCCGTTGCCGGTCGAAGGGCCGGCAGGCGAGTCCGGGGGCTTGCGCGCTCTCCTCGGACGCCATGGCGCCCATCGAGTGCAGCCCCAGCAGCTCCCAGTACGACAGGTCCGCCAGCGCGCCCACGGCGATGCAGACGTCGACCCGGCCGGAGGCGACCGCCTCCGCCGCCTCGATGATCGCGAGCTGGCCGCTCGCCGAGGCGCCGCCCGCGGTGTGGGCGAAGCCGCGGACGGGGAACGCCGCGGTGCACAGTCCGCACAGGTCGGTGTCCAGGAAGGACATGCCATAGCTGGGCCGCAGGAAGCGCGGCTTGGCCCGGTGCCGGTCGTGCGCCAGGACCAGTTCCCGCTGCTGGAGGTTGCTGCCTCCGATGACGAGGCCGATCCGCTCGGGGTCGAACCCGTCCAGCCGGGCCTCGGTCCACGCCTCTTCGAGCGTGGCCAGGGCGACCTGTCCGGTGAGGGAGACCGTACGCAGTTCCCGCGCGGTCAGCCGGGTGGTGGGCTCCAGCTCCGGTATCTCGGCGCCCACGAACCGGGTGTCGAGCTGCCGGCCAGGGCGGTCCATGACCGCGAACCCGTGGTTCCCGGCGAACAGCCCCCGCGCAAAGGCGTCCTTGCCCTGGCCGATGGCGGTGGTGACGCCCAGCCCGGTGACCACGAGTCCGAGGTCGGCGGGATCGGTGTGGGCAGCAGTAACGGCGGTGCCGGTGTTGTCTGCTGTGTCGGTGTTGCCGGCGAAGTCCCTCACGTCACCCGGCCCTGACCGCTGCTATGTCGCTCAGCCGCTCGGCGAGTTCGCCCAGATTCCGCGGGCCGTAGGTGTCGACCAACGGTACCTCCAGGTCCATTTCCTCCAGCACGATCATCACTATCTCCGCGCGGTCCATCGAGTTCGCACCGAGATCCTCCAGGGATTCCGAGTCCTGGAAGGTGTGGTCCGCGAGTTCGGGGAGGATCTCGCGAATCGCCTCGGTAATCAGCGGAAAGATTTCTTCCTTGGTCATGGGCGCACCTTCACTCTGTGAAATATGACGGACAGGGGTGGAGCGGCGACTTATCCGAGAGCGCTGTCCGCCGCTGCTTCACGCAGCTGCGAGAGGCTCGCTCCGGGATTCGTCACGATCTTGAGCAGCAACCTCTCATAGGTGGCCGCCATTTCCTCGATCGTCTTCCTGGCGAACAGGTCGGTGCTGTACTCCAGGTATCCGTGCAGTCCCGCGGGTGTCTCCCGGACGACGAGGTTGAGGTCGAACTTCGCCACCCCGCTGTCGGTCCGCAGCGGCACGAACGCCAGGTGCCCGGCCTCCTCGTCCCGCGGTACGGGTCCGGCCGCGGGCACCAAGTTGAACATGACCTGGAACAGCGGGGAGTGGGCGGGGTCAGGTTTCGGCGCGAGCTCCCGGACCAGGTCGGCGAAGGGAACGTCCTTGTGCTCGTGGGCCGCGGCCGTGACGTGCTTGGCCTGTCCCAGCAGTTCACCGAAGCCCTGTTCGGCGGTCACGTCGAGCCGTATCACCAGTACGTTGATGAAGTAGCCGACGAGCCGTTCCAGTTCCGGCAGGGGCCGGTTGGTGACCGGGGAGCCGATCGCGAGTTCGCTGTCCGACGTGTACCCGCCGAGCAGCGCCGCGTACGCCGACAGGAGCGTCATGTAGAGCGTGCCGCCCCGCTCCTGGCTGAAGCGGTGGAGCTGCCCGAGGACCTCCGCGGGGACCTTCAGCTCGACCGACGACCCCTGGTACGACTTGACCGGGGGCCGCTGGTAGTCGGTGCGCAGCGACACGCACGACGGCAGTGCGGCGAGCTGGGAACGCCAGTACGCCTTCTGCCCCTCGCGGGTCGCCTCGTCCACGGCGCGACGCTGCCAGTGGGCGAAGTCCGGGTACTGCACGGGCAGTTCCGGTAGCGACGGCTCCTCCCCCCGGCTCAGTGCCCGGTAGGCGGCGTTCAGTTCGGCCACGAAGATGCCGGTCGACCAGCCGTCGAAGATGCCCCACGGCCGGGTCACCACGGCGACGTGCTCGTGCTCCGAGAGGGTCAGGATGTGGACGCGCAGCATGTGCCGGTCGTCCGGGCCGAACGGCCGTGCCCGCTCGGCTCGCAGCAGTTCGGCGACCGCGCTGTCTCCGGTGACCTCCTCGAAGGCCACAGAGAAACCGGAGACGTCGTTCACGCGCTGGGTGAGGGAGTCGCCGCACCGCACATAACTGGTGCGCAGGATCGCGTGGCGGGCGACGAGCGCTTCGAACGCGCCCGCGTAGGCCCGGCGGTCCAGCAAGCCGATGATCCGGTAGGCCATCTGCACGTTGTCGTACGCCGACCCCAGGTGCTCGCGCGGGTTGAGGAACCACAGTTCGCTCTGCTGGAACGAAAGCGGGATCGCCTCAGCTCCGTCGGTGACGGGCAGCAGCGGAACGCTCCGCGCCGGGGTGGTACTCGGCGCGGCGTCCAGTGCCTCGGCCATCTCGCCGACGGTGGCGCCGGCGAGGATCACCTGGAGCGGCAGCTCCTTGCCGGTCTCCTGCTTCACCCGGATGGTGAGCCGGGTGGCGAGGAGGGAGTGGCCGCCCAGGTCGAGGAAGCTGTCCTGAAGGCCGACGCGCTCCAGCCCGAGGACATCCTGGACCAGCCGGGACAGGGCGAGCTCGGTGGCGCTGTGCGGTGCGACGTACACCTCCTTGTGCACATCGGCCTCGTCGGGCGCGGGGAGCGCCTGCTTGTCGACCTTGCCGTTGGGGGTCAGGGGCAGCTCTTCGAGTGCCACGAAGACACTGGGCACCATGTACTCGGGCACCTTGCCCGACAGGTGCTCCTTGAGCGTCCTGGTCATCTCCTGGCCGGTGCGGGCGATCTGCGGGACGTTCGCCAGGTACGACCGGCGGTAGTCCTCCCGGGCCCGCGCCCGGGGCGGCTCATCCTTGGCGATGATCACGTCGAGGCCGTCCAGCCGGTCCTGGGACCAGGTCACCGCGACGTGGTGGCCGAGTTCCTCGGCGTACCGGAGTACGGCTTCGAGCTCCCGCACCTGCGCGGCGGCGGCGTCGGAGAGACGTGAGGCGCCGGTGAGGGGCTCCACCTGCGTCTGTGCGGGCCAGCGGGTCAGGCCCTGGATCATGCGGACGTCGTCGGTGACCTTCGGGTTGACCAGTCCCGTTACGCCGAAGCGGCGGTGCGCCCCGTCCTCCAGGAGGGTGCGCAGCTCATCGGGGGTGGTGGCCGTCAGCCACGGCAGGTCCTCGGGCGGTGCGGCGGCGCTCTTCGTCAGGACGACGTCGTAGCGGTAACTGAGCATCTCGTTGTCGCCCAGTCCGCGCTTGACCGTGAGGTCGACGGAGCCGATCTGCGGGAAGCGCTCGGGGAGCCCGATGAAGTAGCTGGGGCTGACCAGGAGTTCGGTCTCCTGCTGGCGGCGGCGCTGCACCTGGCGGGCGAGCGTGCCGGCGGAGGTGCGCACGGGCAGCCGGCTGCGTTCGACGGCTCCGACGTGCGCGGAGAACAGATCGAGGTTCCTGACGTCCCCGATCATGATCCGGCCGCCGTCCGCGACGAGGGGCAGCAGGCGCTCGATCACCTCCTCCAGGTACAGCCGGTTCGGGAAGTACTGCACGACGGAGTTGACGACGACGGTGTCGAACTTCTCCGTCCCCGGGGGCACGGTCACGGACCGGGCATCGCCCTGGCTGAGGGTGACGTGTGACCAGCCCCGGCGGTCGGCCCCGCGGCGGACCCCGGCCAGGGCCGAGGCGGAGATGTCGAACGCGTGCACCGCTTCGCAGGCTTCGGCGTAGCGGAAGAGGAGGAGCCCGGTTCCGCAGCCGACCTCCAACAGGCGCCGGGGCCGGAACGCTTCGATCTGCCGGACCGTGCCGTCGATCCATTCCTCCATCTCGGCCTCCGGGACGGGCTCCCCGGTGTAGCTGCTGTTCCAGCCGATCAGACTGGGCTCGTCGACGGCGTCGTCCTCGTCCGGTTCACCGGAGTACTGGTCCTCGAAGAGCTCCTGCCACTGCTCGAGGCGTTCGGCGTTCTGGTCCCGGGCGGTGGCGTCGAGCCATTCCGCCGTGGGCCGTACGTACGCGACGAGCCTCTTGGTCTCGCCGGTGGCCTGGGTGGTGACGACAGCGCTCTGTACGGAGGGGTGGGACAGCAACGCGTTCTCGATCTCGCCGAGTTCGACGCGGAAGCCCCGCACCTTCACCTGGTTGTCGACGCGGCCGATGAACTCCAGGGTGCCGTCGGGCAGCCATCGCGCCAGGTCGCCCGTGCGGTACAGCCGGGCGCCGGGCTCGTCGGCGAAGGGGTCGGCGACGAACCTGAGCTCGGTCAGCTCGGGGTTGCCGAGATAGCCGCGTGCCACGCCGGGACCGCCCACGCACAGTTCGCCGACGACGCCGCACGGCACCGGCCGCAGGCCCTCGTCGAGCACGTACGCGGTGGACCGGGCGATGGGTTTGCCGATCGGGATGACGGAGTCCTCGGCGATGTCCCGGGGGATGACATGGCAGGTGGAGGCGATGCTGTTCTCGGTGGGGCCGTAGGCGTTGACGACGGTCAGACCGGGATGCGCCCGGTAAAGCCGGCGTACGTCCTTCGCGGAGAACGCCTCGCCGCCCACGCCCAGGTACTCCAGCGGCAGGCGCCGCCCCTGCGCGGCCTCCGCGAAGGCCGGGAGGAAGGCCGCCGACAGAGCCATCATGGTGACGCCCGAGCGCTCCACCCGGTCGAGCAGCTGGCCGACGTCCTTGGAGTCGCCGTCGTGCAGGACCAGCCGGCCGCCGGACAGCAGCGGACCGAGGACTTCCTGCGAACCCACGTCGAAGGAGATCGACGAGTGGTGGAGCATGACGGTGGCGGAGGTGGTCGGGAAGTAGTCGGGGTTGCGCACCAGGCGGACGACGCCGCGCTGCTCCACGAGGACGCCCTTGGGCAGTCCGGTGGAACCCGAGGTGAAGATGGCGTAGGCGAGATGGTCGGGGGTGAGCCCCAGCTCCGCCCGGGTCAGGTTGTGCTCCGGTCGGTCGGCGAGCACCTGGGTGCGGTCGCCGGCGCGTTCCCCGGTGTCCAGGTGGACGACCTGCGGGCGGCCGCCGTCCGCGGCGCCTTCGAGGAGTGAGTCCGGCTGGCTCGACTCGCTGAGCACGATGCCCACACCGGAGCTGGTGACCAGGGTGCGTATGCGTTCCTGGGGGTAGCCCGGGTCGATCGGGACGTAGGCCCCGCCCGCCTTGAGGACGGCGAGCAGCCCGATCACCATCTCCGGCGAGCGCTGCGCGCACAGGCCGACGAGGGTGTCCGGGCCCACGCCCTGTTCCCTCAGGTAATGGGCGACGCGATTGGCGCGGGCGTTGGTCTGCGCGTAGGTCAGCCGCCGGTCGCCGTACTCGACGGCGACGGCGTCCGGCCGCTCGCGCACCTGCTCCTCGAAGAGCTCGAACAGGCAGTGGTCGTCGGGGTAGGGCTTGGCGGTGTCGTTCCACTCGGTCAGCAGGCGGTGGCGTTCCGCGGGCGGGACGATGTCGATGTCGAGCGCCCGGGTGCGGGCCCCGTCGTCGTCGGCCAGCGCGGCGGCGATCCCGGACAGCGCGGCCTCCACGTAGCCCAGTACCGCGTCCGGCGAGAGGGTGGCGTCGACCTGCGCGTTCAGGGAGAGTTCGGTCCCGGTGTCGTCGACCGACACACCGACCGGGTAGTTGGTGCGGTCCAGGGATCCCAGCCAGCGGATGCCCAGGTCCTCCAGGGTGGCCGGGCCCTCGTCGCCCTGGCGGGGCTCGAAGTACCGGTAGTTGATCATCGAGCTGAACAGGGTGGCGTCGCTGTCCAGACCGCTGGACCGCTGGGCCAGGGTGAGCGCGCTCTGCTCGTAGGAGATCAGTTCCTTCAGCCCGGCGTCGACATCGGACACCAGCTCCTGGACGCTGCGGTCGCGCAGCCGTACCCGCAGGGGCAGGGTGTTGATGAAGTTGCCCAGCATCCGCTCGACGCCGGGGACGCCCTGGAGGCGTCCGGACAGGACGGTGCCGAACACCACGTCGTCGCGCCCGCTGGTGGCCGCGGCCACCAGGGCCCAGGCGGCGTGGAAGAGGCCGGCGGGGCTGATGCGCAGGCGCTGGGCCTGCTCGCGCAGGTCACGGGTCAGGCCGGCCGGGAGCGAGCGGCGCAGGTCGCGGACCCTGCTGCCGTCGCCGTGCACGTCCACCAGCTGGAACGGCGTGGTCGGCTCGGTGACGTCGCCCAGCTCCTGGTGGAAGAACGCCTGCGCGTCTCTGGAGGCCAGCTGCTGCAGGGTGTGGCCGACGAAGTCGCGGTAGGCCGGGGGCGGGGACAGCCGCTCCGGACGGTCGGCCATGTGGGCCGTCAGCTCGTCGAGGATGAGCCGCAGCGAGGTCGCGTCCTCGATGAGGTGGTGCACGCTCAGCAGCAGGTAGCGCTGTGCGGAGTGCGGGTCGGCGGCGACCGCGAGCCGCAGCAGCGGCGCCCGGTCCAGGCTCATCGCGCCCGGCCGGGACAACCAGGCGCGGGCCTGCCGTTCGGCGTCCTCGTCCGGGTCGAGGGTCAGCCGCTCGACCTCCAGGCGTACGTCGCGCAGCACGACCTGTACGGGTTCGAGCAGGCCCTCGGTGACCACGGCGGTGCGCATCACGTCGTGGCGGTCCATCAGCGCCTGGAGGGCGGCCGTGAAGGAGTCGCACACCTGCTGGTCAGACGCGACAAGCAGGATCGGGATGACGTAGGGGTCGTTCGCGGGATCCATCAGGTGATGGAAGAGGATTCCCTCCTGCGACGGCACGAGCGGGTAGATGTCCTGCACGTTGGACGCGCCGCCGGGCACCTTCGCCACGACGGAGTCGATCTCGGCCTGGCCGAGCCGGACCAGCGGGAGCATCTCCGGGGTGATCCGCTCGCAGCCGGGCGGGATCGGATTGTCCGGGACCTGGTAGGCGGGACCGCTGTCCGTCCCCCGGTCGATCTCGGCTGCCAGGTCGGCCAGCGTGGGGCTGTTGAAGATGCTGCGTACGGTGACGTCCAGCCCGTGTTCCTTGAGCCGGGCTATCAGGACGGTGATGAGCAGGGAGTGCCCGCCCAGCTCGAAGAAGTTGTCGTGGGCGCTGATGCGTCCCTCGTCGAAGCCCATCAGCTCGGCCCAGGCGGAGCTGAGGATCCGCTCGGTGGCGGTGCGGGGCGGCGTGTAGTCGCGCTGGGCGTAGGCGTCGATCCCGGGAGCGGGCAGCGCCTTGCGGTCGAGCTTGCCGTTGGCGGTGATCGGCAGCCGCTCCAGGGTCACGAAGGCGCTGGGGACCATGTACTCGGGCAGCATCCGCCGCAGGTGTCGCGCGAGTTCGGCGCGATGGTCGGGCTCTCCCGGCCTCTCGTCGGCGGGGTCGTCGGTCAGGACGACGTAGGCCACCAGTTGCCTGTCGCCGGGCTGGTCCTCACGGGCCAGCACGACACAGGAACCTACCGCGGGGTGTTCGGTGAGTCTCGCCTCGATCTCCCCGAGTTCGATACGGAACCCACGGATCTTGACCTGGTCGTCGTTACGGCCCAGATACTCCAGCGTGCCGTCCGAGGACCACCGCGCCAGATCACCCGTCCGGTACATCCGCGCACCCGGAACACCACAGAACGGATCATCCAGAAAACGCTCCGCACTCAACTCCGGACGATTCAGATAACCCCGCGCGACCCCCGCACCACCCACATACAACTCACCCACGGCACCCACCGGAGCCGGCCGACCGAAACGATCCAGCACATACGTCCGCAGATCAGGAATACGCCGGCCGATCGGACTCACCGACCGCTCCGCATCCCCCTCACCCAACAACCGGTACGTCACATGCACCGTCGTCTCAGTGATCCCGTACATGTTCACCAGCTCGGTACCACGATTCACCGAACGGCCCATCCACGGCTTCAACGACGCCACATCCAGCGCCTCACCACCGAACACCACCACACGCAACCGATGCGCCGCCGCACCCTCCCCCTGCGCGGCGATCAACTGCCGAAACGCACTCGGCGTCTGATTCAGCACCGTCACACCCGACGCACACAACAACTCATAGAACTCACCCGGACTACGAGTCACCGCCTGCGGAACCACCACCAGACGCCCCCCGTGCAACAGGGCGCCCCACATCTCCCACACCGAAAAATCAAACGCAAACGAATGGAACAACGTCCACACGTCCCGCGCACCGAAACGGAACCACTCGTCCGTCGCAGTGAACAACCGCGTCACGTTCCGATGCTCCACCATCACCCCCTTCGGCACCCCCGTCGAACCCGACGTGTAGATCACATACGCCAGGGACGACGACGACACACCCGGCACCGCGACATCGGAGGGATCAAGCCCCGCCCACCGGCCCGCGTCCCCCCGCACATCCACCACCGGAACCGACGGAACCTCAAGCCCCTCGGGCAGCGGACCATCCGTCAGCACCACACACGGCGCGCAGTCCTCCAACTGGTACCGCACCCGCTCCACCGGCGACGACGGATCCAACGGCACATACGCGCCACCCGCCTTCAGCACCGCCAGAACACACACCACGATCAGCTCACTGCGCGGCAGACACAGAGCCACCAGCACATCCGGCCCCACCCCCAGCCCCCGCAGATACCGCGCCAGACGATTCGCCCGCTCGTTCAGCTCCCCGTAGGAAACCGAACGCCCCTCGCACTCCAGCGCCACCGCGTCCGGCGCCCCCGCGGCGACCTCCTCGAACCACTCGTGGACACAACGTCCCCCCGGCCCCGCACCCGGACCACCATCCGAAACAGAATTCCATTCCACGAGGACCTGATGCCGCTCGGCCTCGTCGAGGGTGCTGAGCCGGGAGATCCGCTGCTGCGGTTCGGCCACGACGGCACGGAGCAGGGCCGTGTAGTGGCGTACGAAACGCCGGACGGTCTCCCGGTCGAACAGGTCGGTGTTGTACTCGACGGCGCCGATCAGCCCGTCGGGCGCCTCGCGCAGGTCGAGCGTCACATCGAACTTGGTGATGTCGAAGTCGAACTCGATGAGGGAGACGTCGAGGTCACCCAGCCGTACCTCGCTGTCGACCTGCGCCTCCTGGAGGACGAACGCCACCTGGAAGACCGGTGAGTGGCTGAGGCTGCGCTCCAACTGGAGCGCGTCGACGACGGCCTCGAACGGCACGTCCTGGTGGCTGTACGCCTGCAGGGCGATGTCCTTCACCCGCCCGAGCAGCTGGGTGAAGGACGGGTCACCCGACAGGTCGGCACGCATCACCAGGGTGTTGGCGAAGAAGCCGATCAGGCCCTCGGACTCGATACGGGTGCGGTTCGCGACGGGAGTGCCGATGGGGATGTCGGTCTGTTCGCTGTAGTGGTGGAGCAGCAGCGCGTAGACCGACAGCAGCGTCATGTAGAGCGTGACGTCGTGCTGTTCGCCGAGCGCCTTGAGCCGCGTCAGCAGGTCCTTCGGGAGATGGAAGCGCTCGTGCGCGCCCCGGTACGTCTTGACGGCGGGACGCGCCCGGTCCGTCGGCAGCGACAGCTGGGGGTCGATCCCCTCCAGCTGCTGCTTCCAGTAGTTCACCTGGCGGGCCTGGACCTCGTCGACCAGCCACTGGCGCTGCCAGTGCGCGTAGTCCGCGTACTGGATCGGCAGGGGTGCGAGCGGCGACTCGGCACCCGCGCAGAACGCCTCGTAGAGGGCGACCATCTCGCGGAAGAAGACACCGAGCGACCAGCCGTCGGACACGCTGTGGTGCATGGTCACGAGCAGGACGTGCTCCTGCTCGGACCGGCGCAGCAGGCGCACCCGGATGAGCGATTCGCGGGCGAGGTCGAACGGCTCCACGGCCTCGCGCTCGCAGATCGACGGGAGCTCGGCGGGGTCCGCGAGCTCCTCCTGCGAGACGGTGAAGTCGCTGCCGTCGCCGATGTGCTGGTAGGGCACTCCGTCCCGCTCCACGAAGCGGGTGCGCAGGACCTCGTGCCGCTGGACGATCGTCTCCAGGGCGCGCAGCAGCGCCGGGCGGTCGAGCGGCCCGCGCAGCCGCATGGCCATCGGGATGTTGTAGTACGCGCTGGTCCCGTCGAGCTTGGCCAGGAACCACAGTCGCTGCTGCGCGAAGGAGAGCCGGACCGGACCGTCCCCGGTGCGGGGGTACGGGCGGATGGCCTCCAGCGCGGAAAGGTCGACGCCCTGCTTCTTGAGCATCGCGATCAGGGCGCGCTGCTGCTTGGCGGGCAGGGACTTGATCTTTCTGATCAGTTCCAGCGAGTTGTCGTTGTTCGTCGTGTTCATGTTCGGCCCCGTGGTCATTCAGATCTGGCCTTCCAACGCGTCCAGCTCTTCTTCGCTCATGTTCTCGATGAGGCCGATGCTCTTCAGGATCGTGGCCATGTCGAGCGCGCCCTCGGCCGGCGCCATGGGAGCACGCCGTTCCAGCTCGGTGGCCATTTCGGCGAGTGTCGGCCCGTCGAAGACGGCCTGGATGGGCAGTTCCGCGCCGGTCGTCTGCGCCAGGCGGTTGACGAGCCGGGTCACCAGCAGCGAGTTGCCTCCCAGCTGGAAGAAGTTGCTGTGGGCACCGAGGTCGTTGACGTCCGTATGCAGGAGGTCCGCCCAGACCGCGGCGACGGTCCGCTCGGACTCGGTGCGCGGGGCGACAAGCTGCTCCGCATTGTGGTGAAGGCTCTCCGGGGCGGGCAGGGCACGGTGATCCAGCTTGCCGTTCTGGGTGAGCGGCAGTTCGTCGAGCAGGACGTGGGCGGCAGGGACCATGTACTCCGGCAGCGCCGCACGCAGGGCGCTCTGGACTTCCCCGAGCAGCGCGGCGGAGCCGGACCAGCGGGTGCCGGCCGTGGACGGCTCGTCGATGTCGGCGACGAGCTGCGCCTCATCGGCCCGGCGCGCGTAGACGTTGTAGAGCGTCGTGTTGCGCAACAGCCGGTTGTCCTGCTCGCAGACGACGTCGTAGCCGAGGGCCTTCAGGAGAGTGACGACCTTCTCCAGCTGGCCGTTGACATCGTGGAGCTCCACCACGAGCTGGCGGATCTTCGGCCAGTCCCGCCAGTGGATGCCCTTGAGCACTTCGTACTCGGCGTTCTCCACATCGATCTTCAGGAGGTCGATCCGGTCGATCGCCTCCTCCTCGATGATCTCCGAGAGGGTCCTGAGGCTGCAGGTGAACTGCTCGCTGTCGAGCCGGGCGTCGACCAGTTCGGCGACGAGCTCGTCGCCGGTTGCCGTGCCGCCTTCGCCGTCCGTGGCCAGTTCCTCCTGGTTGCGGAGGTAGGAGCGGACCATCTCGTGCGCCTGCTCGGCGGTGGTCACGCTGGATGAGATGACGGTGTTGTGCCGGTAGAAGGTGAAGGTCTCCTCCTTGGTCTCCGCGGCGAGACCGCACGCGTAGACCTTGGCGTCGAGGCCGTGGAGTTCCACATTGCGGCGCAGCGAATCGAACACGGGTGGGATCGGTTCGAAAGCGTAGATCTTCGCGTCGGGGCAGCGGCTGCCGACGAACAGCGTGAACATGCCGATGTTGGCACCGACGTCGAAGATGCGGTCGCCGTTGCGGATGGTGATCCCGTTCCGCAGGTATTCGAGATTGGTGAAGATCTCCTCGTAGACGAATTCCGTCTCGCTCTTGTTCTGCTGGAAGACCGTCATGCCATTGGGCAGTTCATAGGTCTGCGCGAGCACTTCGGGCTCGGTGCGACCCAAGCGCAGCAACTCGCGGACGGCGGGTGCCCGCTCGGCCGACGGCACCAGATAAGCGACCAGACGGCGGTCCTGGTCATCGTATTCGCGTACCACGACGCGGGCTTCCTGGACCGCGGGGTGTTCGGTGAGTCTCGCCTCGATCTCCCCGAGTTCGATACGGAACCCACGGATCTTGACCTGGTCGTCGTTACGGCCCAGATACTCCAGCGTGCCGTCCGAGGACCACCGCGCCAGATCACCCGTCCGGTACATCCGCGCACCCGGAACACCACAGAACGGATCATCCAGAAAACGCTCCGCACTCAACTCCGGACGATTCAGATAACCCCGCGCGACCCCCGCACCACCCACATACAACTCACCCACGGCACCCACCGGAGCCGGCCGACCGAAACGATCCAGCACATACGTCCGCAGATCAGGAATACGCCGGCCGATCGGACTCACCGACCGCTCCGCATCCCCCTCACCCAACAACCGGTACGTCACATGCACCGTCGTCTCAGTGATCCCGTACATGTTCACCAGCTCGGTACCACGATTCACCGAACGGCCCATCCACGGCTTCAACGACGCCACATCCAGCGCCTCACCACCGAACACCACCACACGCAACCGATGCGCCGCCGCACCCTCCCCCTGCGCGGCGATCAACTGCCGAAACGCACTCGGCGTCTGATTCAGCACCGTCACACCCGACGCACACAACAACTCATAGAACTCACCCGGACTACGAGTCACCGCCTGCGGAACCACCACCAGACGCCCCCCGTGCAACAGGGCGCCCCACATCTCCCACACCGAAAAATCAAACGCAAACGAATGGAACAACGTCCACACGTCCCGCGCACCGAAACGGAACCACTCGTCCGTCGCAGTGAACAACCGCGTCACGTTCCGATGCTCCACCATCACCCCCTTCGGCACCCCCGTCGAACCCGACGTGTAGATCACATACGCCAGGGACGACGACGACACACCCGGCACCGCGACATCGGAGGGATCAAGCCCCGCCCACCGGCCCGCGTCCCCCCGCACATCCACCAACGGAACCGACGGAACCTCAAGCCCCTCGGGCAGCGGACCATCCGTCAGCACCACACACGGCGCGCTGTCCTCCAACTGGTACCGCACCCGCTCCACCGGCGACGACGGATCCAACGGCACATACGCGCCACCCGCCTTCAGCACCGCCAGAACACACACCACGATCAGCTCACTGCGCGGCAGACACAGAGCCACCAGCACATCCGGCCCCACCCCCAGCCCCCGCAGATACCGCGCCAGACGATTCGCCCGCTCGTTCAGCTCCCCGTAGGAAACCGAACGCCCCTCGCACTCCAGCGCCACCGCGTCCGGCGCCCCCGCGGCGACCTCCTCGAACCACTCGTGGACACAACGTCCCCCCGGCCCCGCACCCGGACCACCATCCGAAACAGAATTCCAGTCGACCAGCACACGCCTGCGCAGCCCGGTGCTCAGCACGGGCAGCTCCAGGGCAGGCCCCTCGGCCGACTCGTCCCCGGCGAGCGCGTCGATCAGGTTCGCCATGGCGGTTTCGAGGTAGCCGATGACGAGTTCGGCATCCTGCGCCTGGTCGATCTGGGCGTCGAGCGAGAACGAGTGGCCGAGGTCGTCGACCGAGAGGGCGACCGGGTAGTTGCTTCGCTCGATCACGCCGGCCAGTGACCTCACGCCCGCACGCTCCAGCTCGGAGTCGTCGATACGGTCACCGGACTCCAGGTGCCGGTAGTTCAGGATCGCGTTGAACAGGGGCGTCTCGCGGGGCACGTCGCTGTGGCTGTGGGCGACGGCCAGCGGGGTCTGCTCGTAGCGCACCAGCTCCCGCAGCTCCTGGTCGACGGTGCGCACCAGGTCGCGCACGCTCGTGCCGTCGAGGCCGACGCGCACCGGGAGCGTGTTGATGAAGTTGCCGAGCATTCGCTCGATCCCCCGGGGGCCCTGCAGGCGCCCGGACATCACCGTGCCGAAGACCACGTCGTCGCGTCCGCTGCACGCCGACACGACCAGCGCCCAGCCGGCGTGGAACAGGGTCGCCGGGCTGACTCGCAGCTCCTTGGCGCAGTCCCTGATCCGCTGCCCGAGACGACTGTCCAGCGGGCGGCGCAGGTCCCGTACGCGGCGTCCGTCGCCGTGCACGTCGTGCAGGCCGAACATCGCCGTCGGTTCCGTCACGTCGCCGAGCTGGGCGCGGAAGAAGCCCGCCGGGTCGAGGCCGCGGGCGCGGTGGCGGACGTGCGCGATGAAGTTCCGGTACGGCACCGGTTCCGCGAGGTCTCCCTCCCTGCCCGTCATGTGCGCGACCAGCTCCTGGAACAGGAAGCCCAGCGAGGTCGCGTCGTCGATGACGTGGTGGAGGTTGAGCACCGCGAACCACTCCGGGGTGCCTGGGTGCCGGGCCGCGCGGAGCCGGATGAGGGGTGCGCGGTCCAGCCTCATCGTCTGCGGCCGCGCCAGCAGCTCACGGATCTCTTCCTGGATGTCGGCGCCGGGGCGCACTTCGAACTCCTCCGGTTCGAGGTCGGCGTGCCGGACCACGACCTGCAGGGGCTGTGGCAGCCCCTGGGTCAGGATCGCCGTGCGCAACGCGTCGTGCCGTGCGATGACCTGCCGCAGGGCCCGTACGAAACCGTCCAGATGGGCCCGGCTCTCGAAGGAGAACACGCCGGAGAGCACGTAGGGGTCCCGGCCGCTCTCCTTGAGGTGGTGGAACAGCATCCCCTCCTGGAGCGCCGCCAGCGGATAGACGTCCTGGAGGTTGGCGGCTCCGCCCGGCACCGCGGCGACGACGGTCGCCAGCTCGTCCTCGGTCAGTGACACGAGCGGGAGCATGTCGGGCGTGATCCGGGTGCAGCCGACGGGGATGCCGTTCGGCGGGACGGTGAACGGCTCGGCAGCCGCCTCGCCCGTCGTCGGGTCGTCCTGAGCGGCGGTCGCGGCGGAGTCGATCGTGGCCGCCAGCTCGGCGAATGTCGAGGCGCCGAACACGCTCTGGAGGTCGCAGTCGAGTCCGCTGTCGGCCAGTCGGGCGGTCAGCTTGGGGATCAGCAGTGAGTGGCCGCCCAGGGCGAAGAAGTTGTCGTTCACACCCATGCGCTGCTCGTCGAAGCCGAGCAGGTCGGCGCAGATCGCGAGCAGGGCCCGCTCGGTGTCGGTGCCGGGGGCGACGCGCTCGCCGGCGACGCCGTACGCGTCGGCACCGGGTGCCGGGAGCGCCTTGCGGTCGAGCTTGCCGTTCGGGGTCAGGGGCAGTTCGCCCAGGTGGACCAGGGCGCTCGGGATCATGTACTCGGGCAGCGTGCGGCCGAGGTACCGGATGAGCTCCTCGTGGAGGTCACCGGTGTGTTCCCGGTCCAGGACCACGTATCCGACCAGACGCGGGTCGCCGGACCTGTCCTCGCGGGCCACTACGGCGCAGGCCCGGACGGCAGGGTGCCGCGCCAGACGCTCCTCGATCTCGCCGAGTTCGATGCGGAAGCCCCGCAGCTTGACCTGGTTGTCGATGCGGCCGAGGTATTCCAGGGTGCCGTCCGCCAGCCGCCGGACCAGGTCACCGGTCCGGTACATGCGCGCGTCGGGGTCATCGGCGTACGGGTTCGGGACGAACCGCTCACGCGTCAGAGCGGGGTTGTTCAGATAGCCGCGGGCCAGGCCGGCACCGGCGATGTGCAGTTCGCCCGCGCAGCCGACGGCCTGCAGCCGTCCGAAGTCGTCGAGCACATGGAGCTGGATGTTCTGGATCGGCCGGCCGATCGGCACGGTGCCGGCCGGCTCGGCGGAGGGCGGGCACGTCCAGTGGCTGACGTCGATGGCCGCCTCGGTCGGCCCGTAGAGGTTGTGCAGCCGTGCGCCGTGCACGGCGTAGTGCCGTGCGGGCAGCTCCGGAGGCAGGGCCTCGCCGCTGCAGAAGACCTGGCGGACGGAGGTGCACCGGGCCCAGTCGGCCTGGTCGAGCATCAGGCGCAGCATGGACGGGACGAAGTGCAGGGTCGTGACCCCGGCCGAGCGGATGAGGGAGACCAAGTGGTCGGGGTCCTTGTGCCCCTCGGGCTCGGCGAGGACCAGGCGGGCGCCCGTGATGAGGGGCCAGACGAACTCCCACACGGAGACGTCGAAGCTGAACGGCGTCTTCTGGAGCACCACGTCATCGGTGCCGAGGGCGTACTCGTTCTGCATCCACTCCATGCGGTTGACGGCCGCCCGGTGCTCGACCATCACGCCCTTGGGACGGCCTGTGGAGCCGGAGGTGTAGATGACGTACGCCAGGTGGCCGGGGTCGACGGCGGTGGTGGCAGGCGCTGCGGCGCCGTCGAAGACGTCGCCGGTCAGACGGCCCTCGGCGTCGAGCCGGATCACCCGGCCGACGCCGGACAGTGCGGACGTGTCGGTTCCGGTCTGGGCCAGCACGATGCCGGCGCCGGAGTCCTCGATCATGTACTGGAGGCGCTCGGCCGGGTAGCCGGGCTCGAGAGGCAGGTAGGCGCCGCCCGCCTTCATGATCGCCCACAGGCTGATCACCATCTCGAAGGAGCGTTCCATGCAGACGCCGACGACGGTGTCCGCCGTGACACCCCGGTGCCGCAGCTCACAGGCGACGGCGTCGATCCGCGCGCCGAGTTCCTCGTAGGTCAGCGTCCGCCCGCCCAGTTCCAGGGCGGTGCGGTGGCCGTGGCGGGCCACGGCGGCGTCGAGGAGGTCGGGCAGGCTGCGATCGTCGGAGTAGGGGCGACGGGTGTCGTTCCACTCGTCGAGCAGCTGACGGCGCTCCTCGTCGGACAGGTGCGATGCCTCGGAGAGCATCTGCCGGGGTTCGGACACCAGTGACCGCAGCAGGCGCCGGTAGTGGTCGAGGAACCGCTCGACGGCCTCGGCGTCGAAGCGCTGGGCATCGTACTTGAGGTGCAGTGTGTAGTCGTCGGCCGCGTTCTCGAAGACCTCCAGGTGGAGCTTGAACTCGCCTTCCTGGGAGATCCGGTCGACGAACCGGAGGGACTGGGCGAGGCCGAGGCCGCGAACCTCGTCCGTCACATGCATCATGCGCTTGTTCTGGAAGACGTACGAGACCTGGAAGACCGGCGAGTTGTCGGGATCGGTCCGCAGGCTCAGGTCCTGCACCATGCGCGGGAACGGGTAGGCGGCGTGGTCGAGGCCGTCGGCCATGACCAGCGTCAGCTCCCGCACGAAATCGGTGAACGGCTCGTCGCCGCTCACCCGGTGCCGGACGGGCACCATGTTGACGAAGTAGCCGACCGAGTCGTCGTAGGCGGTGCCCGGCCTGCCCATGGACGGGACGCCGACGATCAGGTCGCGCTCTCCGCTGTAGCGGTGCAGGAGCAGTTCGTACACGGCGAGGAAGAGCACGGCGGGCTTGATGCCGCGGGCGGTGCACAGGTCGCGCACCTCGACGGCGAGCTCCTGCGGAAGCGCGAGCCGGGCGGTCTCTCCGACGACGGCGGCACCCGGCGCGGGCGCCCGCTCGATGCCGAGGCGCAGCACGGGGAGGGGGCCCGCCAGGGTCTCCTGCCAGAAGGCGCGGTGGCGTGCGCCTTCCGGTCCGGCGAGGAGGTCGGCCTCCCAGCGGACGAACGCGTCGTAGTTGTCCTGTCGGCCGGAGGCGTCCTCCGGGGTGCGGCCCTGGAGCAGTGCTTCGTACGCCTGGAGGAGATCGCGCAGCAGGACGGGGGTGGAGGCACCGTCGAACACCAGGTGGTGGAAGACGAGCAGGACGAGGGTGTCGGGCGCGTCGGCCGAGCCCGCCGAGTAGACGAAGGCACGCGCCAGCGAGTCCCGGGCCAGGTCGAACGGTGCCTTGGCCTGCTCGCGCACGAGGGTGAGCAGGACCTCATCGGGGAGGCCGGGAGGCACCGACTGGTGGCGGAAGTGGACGTCGCCGGAGGTCCGTGGCACCAGGTAAGGGGTGCCTTCGTCCTCCACGACCACGCTGGACAGCGGGGTGTGGCGGCCGACCACCAGCTCGAACGCCTCCTGGAACACCGCTACGTCGAACGACGCGGAGGTGCGGAAGCAGACCGGGACGTTGTACACGTTCGAGTCGGGGCGCAGCTTGTGGAGGAGCCACAGCCCCTTCTGCCCTTCGGACAGGGGGTACCTGTCCGGGGCGTCCGTCCGGGACGCGTCCTGGAGCCGCTCGTAGAAGGCGAGCACGTCCTCGGCGGAGTAGATGCCCGCCTTGAAACCCGCCAGAATCTGGTCCTCGTTCACGCGCCCGGTGCTTCCTTCATGAGTGCCTTCAGGTCTTCGAGTCCGACGTTGCCCTGCCGGAACGCCTCCAGGGCCTTGGCCCTGGCTTCCCGTACGTCGTCGTGGGTCGTGTCGGGAGTGGGGGGTGCGACGGCCTCGGGTGCGCGTTTGGCGGTGAGTGCCGCCGTGATGCGCTCCAGGGTGGCCAGCTCCACGATCTCCCGGGTGGTGAGAGTGAGGCCGAGATCGGCCTCGACCGCCCGCTGGAGGCGAGCCCACAGGATCGAGTCGACGCCGAAGCCGTGCAGGTCCTTGTCCAGGGGGAGTTCGCCGGCGTCCAGCCCCAGCGCCTCGGTGAAGTAGTCCGCGAGGTAGCGGCCGATGTCCTCACCGGGGTCCTGGGCCCGGCTGGTGGCGGCGGACGAGGCGGTGGCCGCGGGGCGCACCGCTCCTGCTCCTGGCTCGGGCCGGGGCCCGGGCTGGAGCCGGGGGGCGCCCGGCCGGCCCGTGGCCGATGCGGCCTGCACCTGTGACGGCTGTGGCCTGCCGGTGTGCCCGACCCAGTAGCGCTTGCGACGGAACGCGGTCGTCGACAGCGCCACCAGGCGGCGGCGCCGTCCCTCGTACAGGTCGCTCCAGGCGACCCGGCCGCCACTCACCCACAGCGCGGCGAGCCGGTCCAGGTCGCCGTCGGCGAAGAGACCGGCGACGAACGCCTCGCCGTGGCTGCCCGAGAGCAGGTCCCCGAGGGGGCCCGCGCCGTCCTCGGCGTTGCCGAGGTGCAGCTGGGCGGGCGGCTGCTCGGACTCCAGGAACCACGCCAGCGTCCGGCGCAGTTCCGCGCGGGAGTCCACGACGAACGCGAGCCGCTCCGCCAGCGCGTCCCGCCCCACCTGGAGGGTGTGGGCAAGGTCCGCCAGGTCGAGGGAGTCGTCGCTCTCGACGAAGTCGTGCAGCATCCGGACCGTGGCGCGCAGCCGCTCGGGATCGTGCGCGGAGAGCACGATCAACTGCGGCTGCGTCGCGTGCGGGTCGGTTTCGGCGTTCCGCGCCGGATGGCCGTCGGCGGCCTCGGGCTCGGGGGCCTCCTCCACGACGATGCTGACGTGGCTGCCGCCAGCTCCGACGGAGTTGATGAGAGCACGCCGGGGGCTGCCGTCCTGTCCCTGGCGGGGCCGCCAGTCGCTCAGGCCGTCGCACAGCCGAAGGGGCCCGTCCTCCAGCCGCAGTTCGGGGTTGGGCGTGCCGACGGACACCGGCGGGGCCAGTTCCCGATGGCGCAGCTGCATGACGACCTTGGTGAGCTGGGCGATGCCGGAAGCCGCCTCGGGGTGACCGAGGTTGGCCTTCACCGAGCCGAGCGCGACGGGCTCCGTGACGGAGCCGAACACCTCACGCAGGGCGCTGAACTCGACGGCGTCGCCGAGCGCCGAACCGTTGGCCGCCGCCTCCACGTAACCGATCGTGGCGGGGTCGCTGTCGGCCCGCTCCAGTGCCCGCCGCATCACGTCCACCTGCGTCCTGTGGCTCGGCGTCATGAACCGGTTGGCCCGGCCGCCGTGCAGGGAGGCGCTGCCCTTGATGACGGCGTGGACGGTGTCGCCGTCCCTGAGCGCTGCTGCCAGCGGCTTGAGCAGCACCGCGCCCACCGCCTCGGCGGGCAGGTAGCCGTCCCCGTCGCGGAAGCTGCGGCTGCCCGGGTGGCTGCCCAGGAGCTGGGCCTGGGACAGGGCGACGTACTTGTCCGGGTGGACCGTCAGGTTCACGCCCCCGGCGATAGCCAGCTCGGTGTCGCCGCGCAGCAGATCGGCACAGGCCAGGTGGATCGCGGTCGCCGAGGAGGCGCACATGCTGTCCACGGCCAGGCTCGGTCCTTCGAGGCCGAAGAAGTACGAGACCCGGTTGGCTATGAGGTTGTACGAGGCGGTCGAGGTCAGCGCCGAGCGCACCACGTCCCCGGCCTCGGCCCGGTACATCTGGTACATCGAGCCGACGTAGACGCCGACACGCCGGCCATGGCGCCGCTCGATGGTCTCCTGGGTGACCCCGCTCCGCTCCAGGAGCTGCCAGACCGTCTCCAGGAAGAGCCGCTGCTGCGGGTCCATGGTCTCGGCCTCCCTCGGCGAGACGCCGAAGAGGAGCGGATCGAACTGGTCGATCTCGTCGAGGAACCCTCCCCACTTGCAGTAGCTCTTGCCGAGCGCGTCCCGATCGGGGTCGAACAGCTCCTCATGGTTCCAGCGGTCGGCCGGGACCTCGGTGACGCAGTCGTCGCCGGAGCGGAGCCGGGCCCACAGGGCCTCCGGGTCCGGGGCGCCCGGATAGCGCCCGCTGATCCCGATGATCGCGATGTCGTCGCAGGTCCCCTCCCCCGAACGGGCGGTGCCGCTGGCGGCGGTGCTGTCGCTGCCGCTGTGGTCGCTCGGGGGGCGGCCGGGGCGGGAGCGCAGTTCCTCCCTCACCGTCGGCGGAGCGGACGTCCGGGCGGCCGGGGGCTCCGTCGGCGGTTGTGTCGGGGCCTGCGGCCGTGCCTCCTGCCTCACGGAGCCTGCGTCGGCAGGGGAACCGACATCGGTGCCCGTGGAGGCGCCGGCGCCGGTCTCGCCGAACAGCTCGCGCAGCTCGGCCTCGTACTGGGCGACGAAGTACTCCGCCAGCGCACGGACCGTCTGCACCTCGAAGAAGAGCGTCTTCGGCAGTGTGCCGAAGGTCTTCTCCAACTGCGCGATCAGGTTCATCGCCACGACGGAGTCCATGCCGTAGCGCTCCAGCGGCGTGTGCGCGTCGAGGCGGTCGGGGCCGAGCTTGAGGGCGGCCGCCAGCTCACGGCGGAGGTGGCGCACGGCCTTGCCGTGCAGAGCCTCGTCATGCAGAACCTCGTCGTGCGGCGCCCGTTCGCGCTGGACCTGGTCCTGCGGGCCGCCGGCCTGCGCCCGCTCTCCGGTCAGGCGCGGCAGGAGTGCCTCCCGCTGCCCGGCCACGACCAGGAGTCGGCCGTCCCGCAGACCGGTGCCCAGCTCCGACAGACCGGTCCGCAGGGCGTGGAGCCCGCTCCCGGTGTCCAGCGGCAGGAGGTCCATACGCCGCAGCTGCTCCTCGGTCGCCTCGTCCACCCGCATTCCGCCGTCCGCCCAGAGCGGCCAGTTGACGGACAGGCTCCTGCCCTGCCGCAGCCCGGCGTCCGCGAGGCGGTTGCGATGGGTCGCGTAGGCGTCCATGAAGGCGTTGGCGGCCGCGTAGTCGGCCTGCCCCGGATTGCCGAGGGCGCCGGTCATGGAGGAGAAGCAGAGGAAGATCTCCAGCGGCTGGTCCCGGGTGAGCTCGTCGAGATGGACCAGCCCCGCGACCTTGGGCGCGAGAACCCGCCTCAGCTCCTCGGGCGTCTTCTTGATCACGAAGTCGTCGTGCAGGACGCCGGCGCTGTGCACGACGCCGGTCAGCGGGCCGTGGGTACGCGCGATGTGCTGGAGGAGACGCTCGACGGCGCCGCGGTCGGCGACGTCCATCCGCTGGTGGTCCACCCGCAGTCCCGCCGTCCGCAAGGCGTCGACGGCGTGCCGCTGGTGCTCGGTGAGCGCGGACCGGCCGGTGAGGACCACGGTCGCGCCCCCGGTCGAGGCGGCGATCTCCTCGGCGGTGATCAGGCCCAGGGCGCCGGTGCCGCCGGTGATCAGGTAGACGCCGCCCGCGCGCCAGGAGGACTCCGTCACCGCTCGGGGCGCGGCAACCACCTCCTCCAGGCGCCTGACCTGACGCCGACCGGCGCGGTAGCGCACCTCTGAGCTGTCGGCACCGGCCGGCTCGGCGCGCAGCCGGTCGGCGACCACGGCCGGTACGGCGGTGTCCAGGCAGTCGATCAGCCCGGTGCGCAGCTTGGGGTTCTCCAGCGTCACGGTCTTCAGCAGACCGCTCAGCCCGCCGAACACGGCCCGACGCTCGTGCTCGTCCTCGCCGGGGCCCCCGACGAGGACGACCTGGAGCAGCGCGGAACCGCGCACTCCGCGCTCCAGCAGAGTCCGTGCCCGTGCGAACACGCGCTGTGTCGCCGCCAGGTACTCGCCGTCCAACGGGTTGTCGTCCGCGAGCTCGACGACTTCGTGGTGCACCGAGGCGGGCAGCGCCGCCGTCAGCGCGCGCGCCGCCGCGCCCGCGAAGGCCCCGACGAGGACGACATGGTGCTCGTCGACGTCGTCGCCGGCCGTGAGGCCGGCGGCAGCCTCCTGCGGTTCCCACACCGGCCGCAACAGCAGCGGACGGCCTGCTTCCGAATCGGACGCGGACTCGGGGTCCGGCAGGATCGGGGTCGTGACCCCGGCCGCCCCGAGCGCGGACGTGGTCCTTGCGGCCGGGCCGTCGAGTACGGGCAGTTCCCGCAGGGCCAGGCCGCGCAGCTCCACGCAGATGTGTCCGTGCTCGTCGTACACGTCGATGTCGTACGTCCGCCCGCCTGAGCGGAGCCACACGTGGGCCCGCTCGGGGGTGGCGGCGTGGACCTGCACGCTGTCCAGGGCGAACGGCACCATCGCGGCCGCCGGGCGCGGCGCCGCAGCGTCGCGGCGGACCAGACCGATACCTGCCTGCAGGGCCCCGTCCAGGATGCTCGGGTGCAGGCACAGCCCCTCGGCCGCGGTCCCCACCCCGTCCGGCGTGCGCAGGTCGGCGAAGACCTGTGAGCCGCCGCCGACCGCGAGACGCTCGACACTCCGGTACGCCAGGCCGTAGTGCAGGCCCCTGTCGGCGAAGTCCGCGTACACCCGGACGCCGTCGAGCCGTTCCCCCGCGCACCGCGCCCGCAAGGCGTCCAGGGACACCTCGTACCGTCCGGGCGCCTCCTGGAGGAGGGTCGCCCGGCCTCGTCCGGCCAGTTCCTCGCGGCCGTCGTCGCCGGTGCCCCTCACGTACAACTCGTACTCGGTCTCGTCGTCCTCCAGCACCCGCAGCCGCAGATTCAGCACCAGCTCGCCGCCCTCCAGGGCGACGGGCCGCAGCCACACGATGTCGTGCAGCCGGACGCGGCCGGGCTCGGTCAGCTCGAAGGCCCGGGCGACGGCCTCGCGAGCCATCTCCAGCTGAGCCACGGCCGGGAGCACATACCTGTCACCGACGCGGTGGTCGTGCAGGAAAGGCTCCGAACCGTCGAAACGCGTACGGAAGGACAGCGCGAAGGCCGTCGAGTCGTTGCGGTGCAGCAGCGCGTGCGGGACCGCTTCGGACCGGGCGGACGTTCCGGTCGCGCCGAGCCGCGAGGCGGTGTCGACGTCGATGTCGACGTCGAGCCAGTGACGTTCACGGGCGAAGGGGTAGCCGGGCAGGCCGATGCGCCGGGGCCGCACCCCGTCCGCCGGGTACAGCCGCTCCCATGCGACGGCCTCTCCCCTGACCCATCGGTGCGGCAACCGATCGAGTTCGTTCGAGGACTCCGGGGCCTCGTCGCCCTGTGCGAGGGCGGTGTGGGTGTCCTGACCGGGTCGTACGCTTCCCTGGGCCCAGTCGCCCGGCCCGGCGGGGTCGGCGAGGAACGCGTCGAGCCGCTGCTTGACGGACTCCAGCGAGACCGCCGTGAAGGCCAGCCGTTCGTCGAGGGCGACGCGGCCGGTCTGCAGCGTCCACGCGAGGGACGGCAGGTCGTCGTCGGTCAGTTCCGCGACGCGGGCCCGAAGTCGCCGGGCCTGTTCCACCAGCTGCTCACCGGTCGCCGCCGAGAGCGGGAGCACGACGGGGCGGGGGCCGGACGCCCCGGCTGTACGCGCCGGTGTCTCCTCGTCCGTCCCCGGCTCGTACTCAGCGATGATCACATGGGCGTTCGAGCCGCCCGCGCCGAAGCTGGAGACTCCGGCGATGCGCGGCCCCTGCCACGGTTCCAGCCGCTGCTGGACCCGGAACGGCGTCCCGTCGAAGTCGACGTGCGGGTTGAGCGTGCTGGAGTGCAGGCTCGGCACGAGCTCGCCATGGCGCATCTGGAGCAGCACCTTGGTGACACCGGCGATACCGGCCGCGCTCTCGCAGTGGCCGATGTTGGACTTGACCGAGCCGATCGCACAGCTCCGCGGGGGCAATGCGCCGCCACCGGTACGCCGGAACGCCTTGACCAGGCCCGCGAGTTCGATCGGGTCGCCGAGCGAGGTGCCGGTGCCGTGCGCTTCGAGGTAGCTCATCGCGGCCGGGTCGACCCCGGCCCTGTCGAGCGCCCGGGCGATCACATCGCCCTGGGCGACCGGGCTGGGCACCGAGAAGCCGTGGGTCCTGCCGCCGTGGTTGAGCGCGGTGCCCTTGATGACTCCGTGGATCCGGTCGCCGTCGGCGAGGGCACGGGCCAGAGGCTTGAGCAGTACGGCGCCGACGCCCTCACCGGGCACGTAGCCGTCGCCGCCCTCGCCGAAGCTGCGGCAGCGTCCGTCGCTCGCGGTGAACCTGCCCTGGCTCAGCATCAGGTACTTGTTCGGATGGACGCTGACGTTGACACCGCCGGCGATCGCCGATTCGCACTGGCCGCTCTTGATCGCCTCACAGGCGAGGTGGATCGCGGTCAGCGAGGACGAGCACATGGTGTCGACGGCCATGCTCGGGCCGTGGAAGTCGTAGAAGTACGAGATCCGGTTGGCGATGGAGGAGGGGCTGCCCGAGAGCGCGACCTGGTGCCCGCGCGCCTGTGCCTGGGCTCCGTGCAGCTGGTACTCCTCGTACATCACGCCGACGAACACACCCACCTTGCCCGTCGGCACGACGGACGCCTCGGCGCCGCGCTCGGCGGACTGCCGGGCGAGGAGTTCACCGGTGTATCCGGCGTCCTCCAGCGTGTGGTGGACGCACTCGAGGAACAGCCGCTCCTGGGGGTCCAGGTACTCGGCCTCACGTGGCGAGATGTTGAAGAAGAGGGGATCGAACCGGTCGACGCCGTCGAGGAAGCCACCCCACTTGCACACGGCGTCACCGTGGTCGCGGTGGTCCCAGCGGTCCGCCGGGACCTCCGTGATGCAGTCACGACCGGAGCGAAGGTTCTGCCAGAACTGGTCCAGGTCCCCGGCCTGCGGATACCGACCGCTGACCCCGACGATCGCGATGTCGGTCACGGCGTCGGCCGAGCCGACCCGACCGGCCGCAACGACCGTGCCGAGCGGCGGTGCAGCGGTCTCCGAAGGCCGGAGGGGCGCGGCGGCATCGGCATCGGCGGCCAACGCGGTGTGCAGCCGTTGCGCGTATTCCTCCGCGAAGTGCTCGCTCAGCGCGCGGATGGTCCGCACCTCGAAGAACAGGGTCTTGGGCAGCAGACCGAAGGTGTCCTCCAGGTGGCGTGTGAGCTCCATGGCCATCATGGAGTCCATGCCGTAGTGCTCCAGCGGAGTGTCGACGTCCAGCCGTTCGGCATCGACCTGGAGCGCCGTGGCGAGCTGGCGGCGCATGTAGGGTACGGCGCGGTCGGCGAGCGGCGAGCCGCCCGGCGCGTCCTGGCCGGCGGGAGCCCCGGCAGGGGCGGGCACCGGCCGGGCGGGGGCCGTCGCGGGAGCGGGGGCCGGCTCGCCGGGGAGCACCCGTGCGCTCAGTCCGGTGAGCTCCACGCACACCCGCCCGTGCTCGTCGACGAGTGTGACATCGAGCTTGGCCGAGGTGTCCTCGGGGCGGGCACCGTCCTGGTACCTGATCCAGGCGTACGCGGTCGCCGGGGTCGCGGCGAGCACGTCGAGCTCCTGGAGCGCGAAGGGCAGCGCCGGCCGGGCCGAGCGCTCGTCCCGGCCGTCGGCCAGAAGCCCCAGGCCGATGGTGGCCTGCAGGGCTCCGTCGAGGATGCTGGGATGGAGGCCGTAGGGCGCCGCTCCGGCCTCCTCCGGGGAGTGCGGCAGACGCAGTTCGGCGAGCACCTGGGGCCGTCCGGCGGCGTCCGCGCCCACGCTCAGCCCGGCCAGCGAACGCTGCGCCGGCCCGTAGCCCATGCCCACCCGGTCGTACAGGTCGTAGATCTCCGCCGAGGAGAAGGCGGATCCGGCGCAGGCGCGGCGCAGTTCGCCGAGCGGGAGTGCCGGGCGGTCGGCCGGTGCGGCCGGCGAAGTCGCCCGGCCCTGGCTGCACAGGGTGCGCACGCCGTCGGTGTCGACGCTGTGGATGGTGTACGCGTACCCGGAGGCGGCCGCGCCCGATCCGTCGGTCAGGGGCCGCAGGCTCAGCCGCAGGTCCAGCCGGTTCTCGCGGCAGACCGCGGGCCGCAACCACACGATGTCGCCGAGGCGTACGCGCTCCGCGGTGCCTTCGCCCAGGGCGCGGACGACTGCCGCCCGCGCCATTTCGAGGTGCGCGGCGCCGGGCAGGACGGGGACGCCCTGCACCTGGTGGTCCCTCAGGAAGGGCTCGGTACCGTCGAAGACGGTTTCGTGCACCGGTGTGGGAGCGCCGTCCGTACCGGCGGCCGGTACGTCGCGGTGCAGCATCGGGTGCTCCGGCACGAAACGACGCGATGCCGAGCGGTACGGCGCCGAGGGGGCCTCCGACGTCACCGCGCCCTGCACGCTCCGCCCGGCCCAATAGCTCTCCTGCGCGAACGGATAGGTCGGCAGGGCCGTGCGCCTCGGCCGGGGGGCGGCCTGCGCATACCACCGCTGCCAGTCCACGGGGTGGCCCGCCACCCATCGGGCGAGGGCGTGGTCGTACTGCCCCGACGTGAGCCAGTGGTCCGCCTCGGCGAGTCGGCCGGCGTCGGGCCGAGCCGCCGCGGTCGCGGAGGTGCGCCGGGGCACCGTGCCCCGGTGCCAGCCGTCGTGGGTGTCCGGACTCTCGACGAAGGACGTGAGCCTGCGCTCCAGTTCCGTCACGGAGACGACGAGGGTGGCGAGCCTCTCCTCCATCACGTCGCGCCCCACCTGGAGCGTGAAGGCGAGGTCGGACAGCCGTACGGCACCGAGGGGCTGGTCCCGCAGATGGTCGCGCAGTCGCCGGGCCTGCTCGATCAGTTGCTGCCCGGTGCGGGCCGACAGGGTGACCAGGGCAGGACGGGAGGCGGAGCCCGAGTCCACCGACGACGCCGGGGAGCTCGTGGGGACCGGATGGGCCGGGGAGGCCGAGAGGTTCGTGGACGCCGAGGAGCCCGTGGGGGTCCCGGTCTGCGACGCGGGGGCGTACTCCTCCAGCACCAGATGGGCGTTCACGCCACCGAACCCGAAGGAACTGACACCGGCCCGGCGCGGGATGTCCCTGCCGTCGGCGTCACGGGGCCGTTCCCAGGGACGGCGCTCGCGCACGACCTCGAAGGGGCTGCCCGTGAAGTCCAGATACGGGTTGAGCTCCTCGCAGTGCAGGCTCTCGGCCAGCGTGGCGTGGCGCATCTGGAGCAGCACCTTGATGACCCCGGCCACTCCGGCGGCCAGTTCGAGGTGCCCGATGTTGCTCTTGACCGATCCGAGGCCGCAGGGGGCGGGGGCGGGCAGCGTGCCCGGCTTGCCCGCCGTCTCCTCGTACAGTGCCTCGAAGGCGCTCTTGAGTCCGTTGAGTTCGACGGGGTCGCCCAACTCGGTGCCGGTCCCGTGCGCCTCGATGTAGGTCACGGTGCGGGGGTCGATGTCCGCCTCGCGGTAGGCGGCCTTGAGCAGCTCCGCCTGCGCATGGGGGTTGGGCGCGGTCAACGAGTGGGCCCGGCCGCCGTGGTTGACGGCCGTACCGCGGATGACGCCGAGGATGCGGTCGCCGTCGCGTTCCGCCCGGTCCAGGGGCTTGAGGACCAGGATGCCCACACCCTCGCCCCGCACGTAGCCGTTGGCCTGCGCCGAGAAGGTCTTGCAGCGGCCGTCCTCGCAGAGCATGCCCGCGCGGCTGTAGCCGATGTGCAGATCCGGGTTGACGATCGTGTTCACGCCACCGACGAGGGCGAGGCCACTACGGCCGCTGCGCAGCAGCTCGACGCCACGGTGGATGGCCACCAGCGAACTGGAGCACGCGGTCTCCACCGGCTCGCTCGGGCCGTGCAGATCGAGGAGATAGCTCACCCGGTTGGGGCCGACGGATCCGGAGACCCCGGTCGCCGCGTAGCCGTCCTCGCCCGACCGCGCCTGGAGGACCAGACTGCCGTAGCCGCTGGGGGCGGTACCGACGATGACGGCGGTGTCGCTGCCGGCCAGGCTCGACGGCGCGTACCCGGCGTCCTCCAGCGCCTTCCAGGCGTGGGTGAGCAGAAGCCGCTGCTGCGGGTCCATGGCGAGGGCCTCGCGCGGCGAGATGCCGAAGAAGAGCGGGTCGAAGCGGTCCGCCCCGTCGAGGAAGCCGCCCCAGCGCACGTGCTTCCTGTTGCCCGGCGTGGCGGGGTCGTCGTGCATGGCCCGCCAGTCCCAGCGGTCCTCGGGTATCTCGGTGATGCAGTCCCTGCCGTCGCGCAGGTTGTCCCAGAACGCGGCGAGGTCGGGAGCCTGCGGAAAACTTCCGCTGACGCCGATGATGGCGATCGGCACCGCCGCGCCCGCGTCCCGTGCTGCCGGCCCGGAGGCGGGGACGGTGATCGTCTCCGATGCGAAAGCGGCCGCCGGGCCGGGTAGGGGTGCGGTGATCGGCTCGGGTACGGAGGCGTCGGCCGGCGCGAAGTCCACGGCCGCGGTCCGGTCGGCGTACGTCGCGGCCAGGTGGGCTGCGACGCTGTCGACGGTCCGGTACTCGAAGAACACGGTGGGCGCCAGGTTCACGCCGAAGCGGTCGCCGAGCCGGCCCGCCAGTTCGGTCAGACTGATCGAGTCGAAACCGTACTCACCGAACTCACCGTCCACGTCGATCTCATCGGCCGGGACCTTCAGCTGCGCCGACACCTCCGTGACGAGGGTGCGCCGCCATGTCTCCTGTACCTCACGGACCGACGGACGCAGCGTCACGACGGCGGGGTCCGAGGTCGCCGACAAGGGAGCCGGAGCCTGGGCGGGAGGAGCGGCCGGCGAGGACGGGGCGAGGGCGGCGGCAGCCGTCGGCCCGCCGATCTGTGCCGACAGACGGGTGAGCAGCAGCTCGCGGTCGCCGCAGAGCACGAGTGTGTGCCGGCGCCCGTCCGCGACAGCGGCCGTCAGCGTCCGCAGCGCGTCCCTGGTGCCCAGCGGGGTCACACCCAGGTCGCGCAACCGGGCCAGCACCGCGTCGTCGACGCGCATGCCGCCGTCCGCCCACAGCGGCCAGCCGATCGACAGGGCGCGACCGGACCTGGCGCCCTGCGCGGCCAGTTCGCCGCGGTGCTCGACATAGGCGTCCATGAAACCGTTGGCCGCCGCATAGTCCGCCTGCCCCGCATTACCGAGCGCGGCCACGGTGGACGAGAAGACGATCAGCTGGTCCAGCGGCTGGTCGCGGGTCGCCTCGTCCAGGTTCACCAGACCCGAGGTCTTGGGCGCGAGGACGGCGCGCAGTTGCTCGTCCGCCTTCGTGGCGAGGTAACCGTCGTGGAGCACTCCGGCGCAGTGGACGATCCCGTGGATCGCACCGTGGCGTGACACGACGTCGTCGACGAGGGCGTCGACGGCCCGTCGGTCGGTGACATCGGCCCTGCGGTACTCGACCGTGACGCCCGGCGCTCCGACGGAGCCGAGCCCCCGCAGCTGGGCGGTGTCGGGCTCGGAGCGGCCCACCAGGACGATCGTGCCCCGGTGGAGCGTCCGGGACAGCTCTTCGGCGACGATCCGGCCCAGTCCGCCGAGCCCACCGGTGACCAGGTGGACGCCCCCTTCGCGCCACTGGGGGGCGGTGTCCCCGACTTCCGGGTGCGGGGGGATTTCCGCCAGTCGGCGGACGTAACGCCTTCCGTCGTGGTGGCGGATGTCGTGCTCGGCGTGGTCGCGGGCGCCCGCATCGACGGCTTCGGCGAGCGCGGCGGCGGACGTGGGGTCGGTGTGATCGAAGCGGTCGAGATACTCGATGCACTGGGTCCGCAGCCAGGGATGCTCGAGTGCGGCCGTGCGCAGCAGGCCGGACACGCCGGTCGGGACCCGGGCGGCCGAAGAGCCGTGCCCCAGGACGACGAGTTGCACGAGGCGCTCGCCGGTGGCGCCGCGCTCGCCGACGCGGGTGCGTATCCCGCTCAGCAGGGTCTGCGTCAGCCGCAGGTACTCGGCGTCCAGTGGACGATCAGCGGCCGGTTCGAACGCCCACAGCTCGGTGCCGCGGGGCAACAGTGCGGACAGGGCGCGGACCGATGCGTCGGTGGCACCGGCGCCGACCAGCCACACGTCGTGGCCGTCCGGTGCGGCGAGCGCACCGGACGGAGCGGCCCGCAGCTCCCAGCGCGGCTCCAGCGTCAGCACGGCGCCACCGGTCGTGTCCGGCGCGGGCGCCGCATCGACCGTGGCCGCGCCGTCGCCGGATCCGGCACCGCGCCGGCCGGTCCCCGACGCGTCACGGGCCGGGTGCAGCCAATAGGCGTCCTGAGCGAACGGGTAGGTGGGCAGGGAGAGCCTGCCCGGCCTGCACTCGTCCGCGAACAGCAGTTCGAAGGCGACGGCACCGCCCCGCGCGTACTGCTCGGCGAGCGACTCCAGCCGGCGCGGATCCGTCTGCTCCAGGGCCGTCCCGCCCGGCTCCCGCTGCGGGCGCTGCGGCTTGTTGTCACCGGTCCTGACGGCCGGCGCGCTGCCGGTGTCCAGCCAGGTGCGCAGCGTCCGGGCGACCTGGCCCGGAGTGTTCGCCACGAAGGCGAGGCGGTGGCGGAAGTGCTTGCGGCCCAGCAGCAGGGTGGAGCTCAGGTCCCGCAGGCTTTCCCCGGGGTGGCCGTCGAGGTGGGCGGCGAGCCGGCGCGCCTGCTCCTGGAGCTGCGCGGCGGTACGGGCGGACAGGGCGATCAGACGGGCGCCGTCCTCCGGCCGTCGCGCGGGGGTCGCGGGTGCTGCGGGTGCTTCCGCCAGTACGAGGTGTGCGTTGGTTCCGCTGTAGCCGAACGAACTGACCGCGGCCAGACGGGGCCTGTCCCCGCGCTGCCAGGAACGCGCCCGGGTGTTCACGTAGAACGGGGTGCCGTCCAGGTCGATGTGGCCGTTGAGCCGCTCGTGCTGGATGGTCGGGGGCAGTGTCGCGTGCTCCAGCGCGAGGATCGCCTTGATGGAGCTGGCCACGCCGGCGGCGCACGCGGTGTGCCCGATGTTGCTCTTCACCGAGCCCAGGGCACAGTGGCCGCGCCGGTCGGTGTGTGCCTCGAAGCTCCGCACGAGGCCGTCGATCTCGACCGGGTCGCCCAGGGCGGTACCGGTGCCGTGCGCCTCGACGAGTTCGATGTCCGCGGGGTCGATACCGAACTTGTCGTACACGCGCCGCTGGAGTTGGGTCTGCGCCTCCGCGCTGGGGGCGGTGATGCCGTTGGACTTGCCGTCCTGGTTGACGCCCCAGCCCTTGATGACGGCGTGGATGCGGTCGCCGTCCGCCTGGGCGTCGGCCAGCCGCTTGAGGAGCAGGACGCCCACTCCCTCCGCGGGCACGAACCCGTTGGCCCGCTCGTCGAACGCGTAGCAGCGGCCGTCCGGGGACAGGGCCCGCAGCTGGCTCATCGCCACGTGCACGCCCGGCCCGGGTATCACCCATACGCCGCCTGCCAGCGCCGTGTCGCTGTCGCCCAGACAGAGGCTGTCGCAGGCGTTGGCGATCGCCACCAGGGAGGATGAGCACGATGTGTCGATGGAGAGGCAGGGGCCCTTGAGGTTGAGCGTGTAGGAAACGCGACTGGCGAGGACGGCGCTGTTGGTGCCGAGGTTCTGATGGGCGCTCAACTCGGTCTCGTCGAGCCTGCCGCCGTAGCCGTTCACCGAGCAGCCGATGAAGACGCCGCACTGCGTACCGGAAAGGGCTTCGGGGTTGTAACCGGCCTCTTCTATGCAGCGCCAGCTCTCCTGGAGGAGGACGCGCTGCTGCGGGTCCATGTACTCCGCCTCACCGGGCGAGATGTTGAAGAACAGCGGGTCGAAGTGGTGGGCGTTCTCCAGCACACCCATCCACTTGCTGTACGACTTGCCGGGCGTGCCGGGACGCTCGTCGTAGTACTCCCCCACCTCCCACCGTGAGGGGGGCACCTCGGAGACGCAGTCGCGGCCCGTGAGGATGTTCTGCCAGAACTCGGCGAGATTCTCCGCCTTGGGGAACGCCCCGGACATGCCGATGACGGCGATGTCGACGAGTTCGATGCCGCGCCCGGCCGGACGGCTCGACACCACGGGCTCGGACTCGGCGACGGCTTCCGGTACCGGGGCGGGCTCGGGTACGGCTTCCGGCGCCTGCTCCGGTGCCGGGGCCGAAGCAGGCGCGGCCTCGGGCCTGGCTTCCGGCCCCAGAGCGGGCTCGGGCACCTTCACGCCCGGTTCCTCCGCCAGGTGGCGGGCCAGCTCGCTGATGGTGGGGTGGCCGTAGACCGTCGTCGCGGAGAGCGAGAGCCGCAGCCGGGTGTTGATGGTCCGGGTCCAGGTGACGCCCGTGATCGAGTCCAGGCCCAGCTCCACGAACGGCGTGTCGTCGTCGAGTTCGGACTCGGCCAGCTCCAGTTCCTTGGCGAGACTTGCCCGCAGCCACGTGGCGAGTGCGGTCTCGGCCCCCGCGGGGGTCTGCGGCCGTACCGCGGAGTGCGGTTCAGCCGTCTGCGACCGGACCTCTTCGGCAGCCGCCGGCCGGGCGTCCGGGGCGGTGGAGGGGGCGGGCGCCGACGCCCCGGCGGCAGGGGAGGCGTCCGGAGACGACGACGCACCGGTTTCCCCGAGCAGACCCGCGAGGTGGCCCGCCAGCTCGTCGACCGTGGGATGGCTGTAGACCTGGGTGGCCGAGAGAGACAGGTGGAAGTGCGTGTTCAGTCTGCGGGTCCAGGTGACGCCCGTGATCGAGTCCAGGCCCAACTCCACGAACGGCGTGTCGTCGTCGATCTCCGACTCGTCCAGTTCCAGCTCCGCCGCCAGACTCTCGCGCAGATAGGCGGCGATGCCGTGCTCTCCGGAGAGGGAACCGCTCGGTGCGGCCGAGGGCCCAGAGGTCGTGGCACTCATCAGATCTCCCATGGCGCCCTTGATGAGGGCGGACAACTGGCTGAACGTGGGGTGACCGAAGACATCGGCCGTCGTGAGAGAAAGCCCAAGGGAGCGGTTGACCTCGCGCAGCCACACGACGCAGCTGATCGAGTCCAGCCCCAGCTCCACGAGATGCACGTCGTCGGAGCCCGGAGCCGCTTCGGTTCCGATGACGCCGGTCAACGTTTCGCGCAGCAACCGGTACAGGTCACTATCGGTCGGGATCTTAGTACGTGGTTCGGACATCATCCATCAGCGCCTTCTGCGGAGGCCCCGCGTCCGCCGTCGCCCGACCCGGTCCCTGGAACCATCCGGTCGATGTGCCGTCGCAGCGAGGCATTGAAGGTGTCGGGCGCCTCCAGCATCACGAAGTGCCCCACGCCCTCGACCAGATCCACCTCCACCCCGTACCGCTGTGCGGCGGCGAGGTTCGTCGGCGTCCAGGAGGCCGAGTTGACCAGGACCAGCGGGACGTCGAAGTGCTTCGGCACGTCCTGTAGGTACGTCAGCATCTCGCGGAACGCAGCCGAGACGATCTCCCCGCCCACCTGCTCGCGCGTGCGCTCGACCAGCTCGATCAGATCCTGGCGTGCTGTGTCGAGGAACAGTTCCCCGGCCTTCACCGGCTGGTCCGAGAACGACTGGGCGAAGCGGTCGAGCTGAGCGGCGTCCAACCGCTTGGGGTCGAGGTTGTGGAGCGTGTCCACGCCGATCATCCCCTGGACCACGCCTCCCAGCAGCGGCGCGGCGGCCAGCATCACGGGCCCGCCCAGCGAGTGACCGATCAGGACCACGTCCGTCGCTCCGGCGTGCTCGACGACGGCCGCCACGTCCTGGGCGAACGCCTCGATGGTCCACTTCCACCGGTCCTTCCCCGACCGGCCGTGCCCGGCGAGATCCAGGGCGATCACGGTGAACCGCTCCTCGAAGAAGGGGATCTGACGGTCCCAGTACGACGCGTCACAGCCCAGCCCGTGGATGAAGACCAGTGCTGTGGAGCCGCTGCCCCGGACCCGGTAGTGGATCCGGGTTCCGTCGGCCGACCGCGCCTCGGCTGCACCTGCGTTCCCGGTCGCGGGCAGAGTTGCGGTTGCCGGCGGTGTCACGGGCGTGCGGGGCGCGGGCGCGTCCATGGGCTTGCGCGCGATGATGCCCACGTGCTCCATGCCGGGGCCGGGAGCGCCGTACGACTCCCGGTCCACTCCCACGGCACCGAAGAACCCGGCACGCTCCACGACGAACCCGGCCGCCTCGCATTCCCTCCGGAAGACATCGGGGTCGATGGCGTTGATCAGGCTCGGCCCGCCGACGACATGGGCCGGGTCGAAGTGCGCGGCGACGTCGTCGATGTACCCGGGCCACGGGTCCCCGGCCCGCTTGCGCTCCTCGTAGTCGGCGGCCTTGGACGCCCAGTACCCGAAGTAGGGCGAGTCGGTGCTCAGGAACACCTTTCCGCCCGGGGTCAGCCAGCGGAACATCTTGCGCAGTATGAGCCGCACCCCGTCGGGGTCGAGGAAGTGCAGCACGCGGCTGGCGTGCACGGCGGTGAAGCTTTCGTCCTCGAAGTCGACGTCGGGCAGTGTGCCCTGGCGCAGGGTCAGGCGTTCCCTGCTCTCGTCGTTGACGCGCTGCTCGAGGATGTCCAGGTGCTTCTGCTCCATGTCCAGTGCGACGACCCGGGCTCCGCGCTCCAGCGCCGCGATGCTGGCGACACCGTAGGCGCAGCCCATGTCCAGCACCTCGCCACCGCGCTCGCCGGCGAAGTCGGCGAAGTCGGAGGAGTAGGGGATCAGGTGCTCGACCATGACACCCGTGCGGTTGAGAGTGGCGACCATGCCGCCGAAGTCGATGGCGGCGGCGGACTTGAGGTCCTCCAGGACGTCGTGCTCCCTGGTCACCGCGAGCGGCGTCCTGGACGGGGCGGCGGCCTCGGGTGCCGTCGGCTCCTGCGATGTGAACGGCGTCAGGGACACCGTCCTGCGTCGGTGACGACGGTCCTGGCTGTCCCGGCCTTCGTCGCGGTCGCCCGGACGGGCGTCGAACCGGTGCGGTATGTCCGCCAGGTCGGTCAGTACGACGGGCTTGGACGATGCCGTCCGCGTCTCGTCGACGGGACGCGGCACACCGGCCGTGGCGGACATCTGCGCCTTGGGTGCGGCCGTGGCCGACGTCTTCACCGACGTGTCCGCCGAGGTCGGCGTCGGCGGGAAGACTGCCGTGGCCGGGCCGGGCCGTTCGTCGCCCACCCAGTAGCGGTTCCTGGCGAACGGGTACGCGGGCAGGCGCAGCCTCGTGGGGCGGCTTTCGCCCGGTCGGGCGCCCGGGCCCGGGATGGTGTGGCCTTCGACGTAGCACTGGGCGAGGTCCACGAGCGCCTCACGGCGGTGGGCGGGGTCGAGCCGGGTGTCCAGGGAGTCCTCCTGCCGGGTCCGGATGTGCTCGGCGTCCGCCGCACGGGCGGTGAAGTCCCGGGGCACCGTGCCCCGGAACCACGCATCGGTGCGGGCCGGACGGTCGGACCGCGCGCGGCTCCCGTTCGTCCAGAGCGCGACGGCCTCATCGAGGCTGCTCACGACGACGGCGCAGCGGTGGCGGAAGTGATGCCGTCCGGTGAGCAGCGTGGCGCTGAGTCGCGGCAGGTCGGCGTCGTCCAGGGCTCCGGACGCAATCCGGGCGACCAGCCGGTGGACGACCTGCGCCAGGGCTGCTTCGGACTTCGCCGAGAGCGGCAGCAGGTAGTACGGCTGCGTCGGGGCGGCCGGCGACGGCCCGCCGGTGTACTCGCGCACGACCACATGGGCGTTGGTGCCGCTCATGCCGAAGGCGCTGACCGCGCCCGTGCGGGGCTTGCCCTGCGGAGGCGTCCAATCCCTGGTCGACTTGTTGACGTAGAAGGGGCTCTCGTTCCAGTCGATGTACTCGTTGTCCTGCTCGCAGTGGAGGCTCGCCGGGATGGTGCCGTGACGCAGTGCCTCCGACAGGCAGATCAGACCGACCAGACCGGAGGCGGCGAAGGTGTGGCCGACGTTGGTCTTGGTCGAGGTGAGGGCGCAGAACCCCCGCTTGTCGGTGTGCGGGCGGAACGCCTCACGCAGGGCGTTGACCTCGACCGGGTCGCCCAGCCTGGTCCCGGTTCCGTGGGTGACGATGTAGCCCAGGTCCTCGGGATCGACCCCGCCCCGGCGGTAGACGGTCTCCAGCAGCTCGCGCTGTGCCTCTCCGGCGGGGGCGGTGATGCCGTTGGTCCTGCCGTCGTAGTTGATGCCGCTGGCGGTGATCACGCTGTGGACGGGGTCGCCGTTGGCCTCGGCCCGGTCGAGCGGGCGGAGCACCAGCGCCGTCACCGCCTCACCGGGCACCATCCCGTCCGCGCGCCGGTCGAAGGTGGCGCAGCGGCCCTCGGCCGACAGCATGCCGGCCCGGTTCATCGCTGCGAGCGACTGCGGGGTGAGAACGAAGTTGGCCGCTGCGACGACGGCGATGTCGCATTCGCCCCGGCGCAGGCTCGCACACGCCTGGTGCAGGGCGACCAGGCCGGACGAGCAGGACGTGTTGACGGTCAGGACAGGGCCCTTGAGGTCGAGGAAGTACGACAGCCGGGCGGCCAGCACGCCGTCGTGGTTGGAGGTGAGGCTGCCGCTGTCCCCGACCAGCAGCTGGTAGTCGCCCTGCTCCACGCCGACGAACACGCCGACGCGACTGCCCTTCAGTTCCTCGGCACCCAGGGCAGCGTCCTCCAGCGCCTTCCAGCTCTCCTGGAGCAGGTGCCGCTGACGCGGGTCGATCGTTCGGGCCTCCTTGGGCGCGATCTCGAAGAAGGCCGCGTCGAACTCGTCCGCCCAGTCGATGCCGCCCAGCCACGGGTAGCGCTCCGCCGCTTCATCCTCCTGGTGCACCGCAGCGGCACCGAAGCGCACCGGCGGGACCTCGGTGACGAGGTCCTTGCCGTTGGTCAGCGCGTTCCAGAATTCGTCGACGGAACGGCAGCCCGGGAAGATGCCGCTCATGCCGATGACGGCAATCGGCGCCTCGCCCGGGAGCGGCTCCCGTGGCTCATCGGTCCTGGTGCGGCCCTTCCCGGGGAACACCTCGCGAACACCCCCGAGGGCGGGCTCGGCACCTGCCTCGGACGCCGCTCGTCCGTCCGGCACCACGTCCTCGCCGGACGGGTCGTGGCGAGGCGGCTCTTCGTCGCGACCGGACGACTCGTACCCGCCGTCGGCCGCCCGGTTCTCTCCGGATGCCTCGTCGGTGCCCGGAGGCGGCAACACCACGGTCTGCTCGGCCAGGTGCCCGGTGAGGCGGCCGATGGAGGGGTGGTCGTACAGGACGGTGGGCAGGAGGCGTATGCCGAGGCGTTCCGACAACCGGTGGGCGAGCTGCGTCAGCCGGATCGAGTCCAGGCCGAGGTCGACGAAGTTGCTGTCGTCGTCGAGCTTCTCCACCGGTGCCTTCAGGACGTGCGCCACGATGTCGCGGACCGCTGCCGCGAGCCCCGTGCGGAGCCCGTCGCGATCGGCCGGGGTCTCCTGGGTCCCGGACGACCGGGGCACCGTGCTGCCGACGACGGCGCGGTCGACCAGCGACCGTGCCCGCGTGGCGGACGCGTGCAGGACGAGGGGGGCGGCGGGCGCGGCCATGAGGAAGCGTTCGAAGAGCGCGAGGCCGGTATCGGTGGCGAGCGGCTGCTGGCCGCTGGAGTCGAGGTAGGCCGTGACGAAGTCGCGGCCGGGCCGTCCGTCCGGCTGCCGCTGGGCCGCCGCACCCATTCCGCCCTCCTCCCAGAGCGGCCACTGGACCGCGAGGGTCCGGTGCGGGGACCGACGCCCGCCCAGGGCACGCGCGTACGCCGCCTGGAAGCGGTTGGCCACCGCGTAGTCGCAGCTGCCGAAGTCGCCCAGAGTGGCGGAGCTCGAGGAGAAGTGGCAGACGAACCGCGCCGGGTGCGGGCCCAGCACCCGGTCGAGCGTCTGCTCCAGCGCCAGCGTCCCGCGCACCTTGGCGCCGAGGACGTCCTCGATCGCGCCGCGGGTCTTCTCGGTCAGCGGTACCGCCTGCGCCGTACCGGCGGCGTGAATGACACCGTCGATCGCGCGTACGGAGGACGGCAGACCGTCCAGCAGCCGGACGAGCGCCTCCTCGTCGGTGACATCGGCGCGGCGGCAGACGATCTCTCCGCCGGAACGACGAAGGCGCTCCACCCACACCTCGTCGGCCGGCCGCAATGGTGAGCGGCCCAGCAGCACCAGGTTCGCGCGGTAGGCCCCGGCGAGGTGCTCCGCGAGACGGCGGCCCAGACCGCCGAAGGCCCCGGTGATGAGATACGTGCCGCCCTCCCGCAGGGCCGAAGGACCGTGCGGCGCGGGGAGGCCGACGCTCTCGACCCGGCAGACGTGGCGTCGGCCCGCCCGGTAGAGGGCACCGGCCTTGCACTCCTGGCGCTGTTCGGTGAGGAGCAGCCCGGCCCAGCGCTCGGCGTCCGCGACGCCCTCGTGCAGGACAACGCGCAGGGAGGTGCCGGGGAGCACCCCGGACAGCGAACGCTCGTAGCCGATCAGCGAGTCCAGGGCGGCCTGCTCCACGGCATCGCGGAAGTGCCCGGCCACGAGGACGTCGGGGACGTCCAGGGACGTGGCGGCCAGGGCGCGCACCAGTATGCCGACGTCGGTCAGCTCGCGCAGGGCGGCAGCGCCGCCGTCCTGCTCGGTGGGCCACAGGTAGTGGATGGCGTCGATACGGCCGTGTGCCTCGGCGACGGCGCCGAGCACGCGCCGCCAGCTCCGCTCGTCGCTCCGGTGCACCGCGTGGGCGGATACGGAGGCGGCCGGGTCGCTCGCCTGCTCGACGAAGACCAGCCGTGCGCCCGGCGTGTGTGCGCGGGCGGCACGCCGGTAGGACTCCTGTGCCGCGCGGTCCGTGAGGAAGACCACGACGTTCTGCCCGGCGGACACGGCTCGGCCCCGTCCGTCCTCTCCGGCCCGTTCGGTGTCGGGATCGCAGGGTACCCAGCGCTCCTCGAAGAAGCGGGGTTCCAGCACGTCATCGGCCGACTGCGTGACGCGTTCCCGATGGGTGGCGTGCGCCCCGGGGACGCCCTGGGTGGCGTGCGGGGCGTCCGGCTCCCCGGACAGCCAGTAGTACTCCTCACTGAAGGGGTACGTCGGCAGGCTGACCCGGTGCGGCCGCGGGCCGTCGTGGTACAGCAGGTCCCAGTCGACCGGTTCTCCCGCTTCCCACAGCCGCGCCACCTTGTCGAGCCTGCGCTCGACCAGCCACTGTCGGACGAGACCTCGTCGGTCCTCGTCGTCGAGCAGGGACGGCGGCGCCGCACCGGCGCCCGCGCGCACGAGCGTGTCCGTACGGTCGGCGAAGTCCCGCAGCGCGCCGATGAGTTCCGGCACGGTGTGGACGACGAAGGCCGCCCGCTCCGCCAGGGCGGTCCGCCCGACCTGGAAGGTGAAGGCGATGTCGGCGAGGCGGGGAGTCGTCGGCGACGCGGTCTCCTCCTCGGCCAGTCGGTGCGCGAGGTCGCGTGCGTACCGGCGCAGGTTCTCGGTGGTCCTGGCCGACAGAGGTACGAGGTGGGGTCCCGCGAACACCGCGTCCCGGTCTGCCCGGGGCGTGGCCTCTTCCAGGATGGCGTGCACATTGGTGCCGCCGATGCCGAAGGAGCTCACGGCGGCCCGCAGTGGTTCGGCGCCGGGCGCCAGAGGCGTGAGGCGGTCCACCACGCGGAAGGGCGAGTGCTCGAAGTCGATCTGCGGGTTGGGGGCGTCATGGTTGATGGTCGGCGGCACCATACGGCGGCCCACGACGAGGGCCGTCTTGACGAGTCCCGCAAGGCCCGCGGCGGCATCCAGGTGGCCGAGGTTGGACTTCACGGAGCCGATGCCGCAGAAACCGGTCGCGTCGGTGTGCCGCCGGTACGCCTCGGACACCGCCATGACCTCGATCGGGTCGCCGATCACCGTGCCGGTGCCGTGGGCCTCCAGGTATCTGACCGACTCGGGGTGGACACCGGTCCTGTCGAGGACGGAGGTGACCAGCTCCGACTGGCCGGCGACACTGGGCGCGTAGTAACCGGCCTTCCGGTCCCCGTCGTTGTTCATTCCCACGCCGCGCACCAGCGCGTAGACGTGGTCGCCGTCGCGGACGGCGGACACGGCGTCCTTGAGGAGGACGACCACGGCCCCCTCGCCGCCGATCATGCCGGTCGCGTCTGCCGAGAAGGGCCTGCAGTGCCCGTCGGAGGAGAGCGTCATGCCCTCCTCGTACAGGTAGCCGACGGTGTTCTCGCCGTACATGCCGCTGCCGCCGACCAGGGCGTGCGTGGTCTGTCCGGAGAGGATGCCCTGGCAGGCGAGCGCCAGCCCGGCCAGTGAGGACGAGCAGTTGCTGTGGACGTACAGACTGGGACCGCGCAGTCCGAGCTTGTACGAGATGGTCGTCGGGATGGTGCCCGGCTGCGCCTGGAGGAAACCGACCAGGGCCTCCGAGTCACGCCGGGTGTCACGGCCTGCGACGGGTGCCTGGTAGAGGGCGTTGCTGGTGGACATGTAGACCGCCGCGTCCGCAACGTCGCCCGGCAGGTGGCCGGCGTCCTCGATCACCTTCCACGAATGCTGGAGCAGCTGGCGCAGCTGGGGGTCCATCAGTTCGGCATCGCGTGCCGAGACCTGGAAGAAGCCCGGGTCGAAGAGGCCCTTGCCGCGCAAGCTGGCACGCACGGGCACGTGGGCGGGATCCTGGATCAGCCGTTCGTCGATGCCGAGGCGACGCAGCTCGTCCGGCGGGCAGAGTTCCACGCTCTCCTCGCCCGCGAGGAGGTTACGCCAGAACCGGTGGTGGTCGTCGGCTCCGGGCAGTCCGACGGACATACCGATGATGGCGACGCTGTTCGCGAGGTACGCGGGCGGTTCGGCGTGGACGGCCGTATCGCCCACGGTGGTGCCGGCTCTCCTCCCGTCGGAGCCGTGCTCGGGCCCGCACCGGGGGTCGCGGTCGGGGCCGGTGACCGCAGCCGGGGCGGCGTTCAGAACCGGGACCGGTGCCGGCACCGGCTCCGCGTTCAGAAGGGTGTGCAGATGGGCGCCCGTCCCCCGCGCATGTGCGCAGCGGAAGACGTCGGCCGCCGTGAAGGACACGCCGAACCGTTTGGCGACGCGATCGGCGAGCAGCACCGCCAGCACGGAGTTGCCGCCCGCCTCCAGGAAGGCGTCCGTGGGCCGGAGGTTGTCGACGCCCAGCACCTCGCGCCACAGGGCCAGTACGTCGTCCTCTGCCGGGGCCACCACGGCGCCGGCGCCGGCCGGCTCCTCGGGCAGCACCACGGGCCGACGCGCCAGCGTCAGGCGGTCGACCTTGCCGTTCGGGGTCTGCGGAAGCCTGTCGATCGGCAGGACGAAGGCCGGAACCATGTAGTCCGGCAGGCTGCGGCCCAGGTGCCCGAGCAGTTCCCTGGAGGTGACGTGCGCGCCGCCCGGGGCCTGGGTCCAGTACGCGACCAGCTGGGTGCCGCCGTCCGCCGTCCCGGTCCTGGCGACGACGGCGCACTCGCGCACGGCCGGATGCCGGGTCAGGACGTGCTCGATCTCACCGAGTTCGACGCGGAAACCCCGGACCTTCACCTGGGAGTCCATACGGCCCAGGTACTCGATGGTGCCGTCGCTGAGCCAGCGTGCCAGGTCGCCGGTCCGGTACATCCTGCCGCCGGGCGGGAAGGGGTTGTCGGGGAACCGCTCCGCGGTCAGCTCGGGCTTGTTGAGGTAGCCGAGGGCGAGTCCGTCGCCCGCGATGCACAGTTCGCCGGGTACGCCGACGGGGGCGATGCGGCCCTGTCCGTCCACGATGTGGATGCGGGTGTTGTCGATGGGGCGGCCGATCGTGACGCGCTGGTCCGCCTCGATCCGTGCCACCGTGGACCACACCGTCGTCTCGGTGGGCCCGAACAGGTTCCAGACCTCGCAGTCGAGCGCGGCCAGGCGTTCCTTCAGCGTCTCGGACAGCGCTTCACCGCCGCACAGGACACGGACGCGTTCGTCGTTGGTCCAGCCCGAGTGGAGCAACATCGTCCAGGTCGCGGGCGTCGCCTGCATCACGGTCGGCCGTACGCGGGCGATCAGCTCCGCGAGTCGCCCCGCGTCGCGGACGGTGGCGGCATCGCTGAGATGGCACTGCGCGCCGGTGATCAGTGGCAGATACAGCTCCAGGGCGGCGATGTCGAAGCTGTGCGTCGTCACCGCCAGGATCCGGTCGTCCGCACGCATCCCCGGCCGATCGGCCATCGCGCACAGGAAGTTGGTGAGCGCGCTGTGGGGTACCACCACACCCTTGGGGTTGCCGGTGCTACCCGAGGTGTAGATGACGTACGCCGGATCGGAACCGGTCACCCGGCTGTCCGTGTCCGCGCCGGTCTCCCGGGAAACCGCCCCGCCGTCATGCGGCTGGCCGGACTCAGGGCCCGTACCGTCGATCAGGAGCACACGGCGGCCGGTGGCCCCGGCGCCCGGGTCGAGGTCCCGCAGCCGCCCGTCGAGCGCCGAGACGCTCAGGACCACCTGCGGTGCGGCGTCGTCGAGGATGTACGCGATCCGGTCCCGGGGGTACGTCGGGTCGAGTGGGATGTACGCGCCGCCGGCCCGCATCGTGGCCAGCAGCGCCACGACCAGCTCGGGCGACCGCTCCAGGTAGACGGCGACCAGGCTGCCGGGGCCGACGCCGAGCCCGCGCAGCCGGTCGGCGAGCCGGCGCGAGCGCTCGTCCAGCTCCGCGTAGGTGAGGGTTTCGGCCCCGCCGGTGAGTGCGATCGCGTGCGGGGTGCGGGCGGCCTGTTCGGCGAACAGTTCGTGCGCGCACCGCTCCGGCCGGCTCACCGCGGTGTCGTTCCACTCCACGGTGAGGGTGTGCAGTTCCTCCGGGGACACCAGCGAGCAGTCGTCGACGGGTTGGGCGGGCGCCGCAGCCGGGACGGTCTCCAGCAGGTGCACGTACTGGTGCAGCAGCCGGTCGGCCGTCCCCCGGTCGAACAGTGCCGGGTCGTACTTCCAGTTGACGGCGTACCCGTCCACCGCTCCGTGCGGCTCGACGACTTCCAGAACGAGCTCGTACTCGCCTTCCTGGTGGATGCCCTCGACGTAGGTGAAGGAGCCGGTGTCCGCGGTGACGTCCTCGTGCCAGTCCTGGTACATGAAGGCCTGGCTGAAGACCGGCGCGGAGCCGTCCGCGGCGCCGAGGCCGAGCTCGCGGACGAGCGGTCCGAACGGGTAGCTGTGCGCGATGCCGTTGAAAAGCGTCTTCTGGACGTCCTTGCACAGGTCGGTGAAGGGCTGCCGGCCGGACATCCGGCTCCTGACGGGCACCATGGTGACGAAGTGGCCGACAGTGCCGTCGAAGCGCGCGCCGGTACGGTTGCTGACCGGCATGCCGACCACGATGTCGTCCTGCCCGGTGTACTGGCGCAGCAGCACCTTGTACGCCGCAAGGAACGCCGCCGACGGGTAGACGCCGTGGGTGCGGGCGAACCGCGCGATCCGCTCGCTCAGCTCCGCCGTGAGGCGACGCGTCACGGTGGCGCCGTGCACGCCGCGCCCGGGCGTGACGCGCGGCCGGTCGGTGGGGAAGGCGAGTGCGGGCAGCGGACCGGCCAGCTGCTCCTGCCAGTACGCCAGCCGGGCCGCGCCCTCCTCGCCCCGCAGCAGCGCCGCCTCCTCGGCGACGAACTCCGCGTACCCCGCGCGCGCCCGGGGGTCGCCGGGCATCGGCAGTCCTTCGGTCGCTGCCCGGTAGGCGGCCAGGAGGTCCTTCACGACGACCACGGCGGAGGTGCCGTCGAGGACGAGGTGGTGGGCGTTCAGGAGCACCCAGGACTCGTCGTCCGGAGTGCGGAACACGGTGAGCGTGCAGAGCGGCCCGTCGTCCAGGTCGAACGGTTCCTTGGCGTGCCGGCGCAGCAGCGCGAACGTCTCGTCGCGGTCGAGAGCGGGCAGTTCCCGCTCCGTGAACGCGAGGCGGGGCGCGCCGGGTCGTGCCAGCACCAGCCGGCCGCGCTCCTCGCGCACCACGCCCCCCAGGACGGGATGGCGGACGACCATGCGCTCGAAGGCGCGGCGCAGAGCGCTGGTGTCGAGCCCGGTGACCCGGAAGCAGAGTGGCACGTTGTACGCGCTCGCCCCGGGTGCCCCCTTCTGGAGGGCCCACAGGCCCTGCTGGTCCTCGGAGAGGGGGTGGGCCTCGGGGAGGGGGCGGGGGGCGGGCGTGCCGACGGGCTCGGGGGCGTGCGCACGGGGGGCGTCGCTCAGGTGGCCTGCCAGCTGGTTCACGGTCGTGTACTCGAAGAGTGACGCGGACTCGAACGCCGGGTCGAGTTCCCGCTGGATCCGGCGGGCGATGTGGACGAGGTCCATCGAGGACAGCCCCAGCGCGGGGAAGTCCTGGTCGGTGCGCACGTCGTGGGGCCGGGTGTCCAGCTGCTCGCCGATCGCCCGGCGAAGCCATTCGCGGGCATGCGGGGCGGCAGCCGACGCGGTGTGCGGCCGCCCCGCGTCCCGCTCCGCCTCCCTGAGCGGCGCCTGCGTGCGCTCCTGCTCCGGTTCCGGGACGGGCTCCGGCCGGTCCGCCGCCTGAAGCCCGAGCCCCTCGGACGACGGCTCCTCGTCCTCGTACCAGTACTCCTTCCGCCCGAAGGGGTACGTCGGCAGGCTGACACGGCGGGGCGGCCGGGCTCCGTAAAGCTCACGCCAGGGCACGGTCGCACCCGTCGACCACAGCCGCGCCAGCGTCCGGAGGTCCCCCGTGGAGACGGCCGCCGTCACACCGGAATCCGCTGCCTCCCCCACGCGCCGCGACGGCGCCCCGGTGAGTTCGTTGTACTCGCCCCCACCCGCGCCACCGGTGGTGTGGACCTCCGCCAGCCGGCCGGCGAGCTCCGTGGTGGAGCGTACGACGAGAGCGAGCCGGACGGGCAGCTCGTCGCGGCCGGTCTGAAGGGTGTGGGCGAGGTCGCGCAGCGGCACCTGCCGCCCGGCGCGGTCCGCCTCCTCCAGGAAGTGGGACAGTCGCCCGGCCGCGGCCCGCAGCTCCTCCGGGGTGCGCGCCGAGAGCGGCACCAGGCAGGTCTCCTGGGCCGACTGTCCGAACGGACGGGCCTCGACGTCGTCTTCCATGTATTCCTCGATGATCAGATGTGCGTTCGAGCCACCCGCGCCGAAGCAGGAGATGCCGGCGCGCCTCGGCAGGGGCCTTCCCTCCGCGTCGGTCGGAGTCCAGGGAGCGAGCTCACGCTGGACGAAGAAAGGCGACCGCTTGAAGACGATGCCGGTGTTCAGGTCCTGTGCGTTGATGGAGGGCGCGAGCCGCCCGTGTCGAAGCTGCATCAGGACCTTGGTGAGCCCGGCGATGCCGGACGCGCTCTCGCAGTGGCCCAGGTTGGACTTGAGCGAGCCGATCGCGCAGTACTGCCCCTGGCGACCCGTGCCGAAGGCCCGGCTCAGTGCCGAGACCTCCATCGAGTCGCCGAGGAGGGTCGCCGTGCCGTGGGCCTCGACGTAGCTGATCGTGTCGGGCGTGACACCGGCCTTCTCCATGGCCCGTACGACCACATCACGCTGGGCCGTCAGGCTGGGCATGCTGTACCGACTGGTACGGCCGCCGGAGTTGACGGCGCTGCCCCTGACGACACCGTAGATGTGGTCTCCGGCGGCGATCGCGTCCGCCAGCGGCCGCAGCACCACGGCTCCGACGCCCTCGGCCGCGAGGAACCCGTCGGCACGTTCGGAGAACGGGCGGCACCGGTCGCCGGACGACAGCAGGCCGTGTTCCTCCAGCACCTCGAAGTGGTCCGAATCGAGCAGCAGGTTGACCCCGCCCGCGACCGCGCAGTCGCTGTCACCGCTGTGGAGGCTTTCGACGGCCAGGTGGACGGCCGTCAGCGAGGCGGAGCACGCCGTGTCGATGGCGATGCTCGGCCCCTGGAAATCGAAGAGGTACGAGGTGCGGTTGGCGATCGACGAGTAGGCGGTACGCCCGTTGTACGTCGAGTTCATGACGCCCACGAACACACCGACACGGCCGGCTTCGGCCAGGGCCCGGGCGGTGTAGCCGGCGTCCTGCACGGCGCTGTGCACCGTCTCGATGAACAGCCGCTCCTGCGGGTCCATGGCCGCCGCTTCCCTCGCGGGGATACCGAAGTACTCGGCGTCGAAGGAGGAGACGTTCGCCAGGAAACCGCCCCAGGGACGATCCTCGCCCTCCCAGCGGCACCACCACCGGTCCGTCGGGTAGGGAGCGGTGGCGCTCTCGCCCCGGGCCAGGTTCTGCCACAGCTCCTCGGGGCTGTCGGCTCCCGGGTAGCGCCCGCCGAGACCGACGATGGCGATGTCCCCCGTGCGGGCCGGGCCGCGGCCCGATACCGAGTGGGCCGGTACGGAAGCCGGTTCGGGGCTCTTCCGGGACCCGTCGTCCGCCGGGGCGTGACGGTCCTCCGGGGCGGGCGGGGTGATCGGCGCGTCCGGGGTTGGCTGCGCGGTCCGGGCGGCCTGGGCGGTCGCCTCCGTCGGGCCGCCGGCCAGCACCTCGGCAAGCCGCTCGGGATGCGACGCCGTGAAGTGATCGACCACGTCCCGGATCGTCGGGCAGTCGAAGAACAGCGTGCTGTTCAGCTCGTCGAAGTCACGGGACAGTGCGTTGTGGAGCTGGATGACGAGGATCGAGTCGAGTCCGAGGTCGGAGAGGTCGGCGTCCTCGGCGAGCTCCTCGGGTGCCAGCCTCAGCGTCTGCGCGACGAGCCCGGTGAGGTACGCCGTGGCGCGTGCGGTGAGGGAAGCGCCGCCACCCCCGGTGGTGTCGCGGGCGGCAGTACTGGTCTGCGGCTGTGCCTGCGGGAACAGCCGCAGCAGTTCCGGGCGCCGGTCCGCGAGGAAGTGCTCGACGAGTTCGTCCAGCGTGCGCAGCTCGAAGAAGAGCGTGCTGCTGACGTCCTCGAAGTCCTCGGCGACGGCGCTGTTCATGCCGGACACCAGGATGGAGTCCAGCCCGTAGTCGTGCAGGTCCTTGTGCGGGTCGAGCTCCGTGTCCGAAAGGTGCAGGGCCTCACGTATCAGCCGTTCGAAATAGGCGGTGAGGTGTGCGCGCAGGGTGGCCTCCGATGCGCCGGCGTCGTGATCGGAACCGGAGTCATGGCCGGAACCGACGGTCGTACCGGCGGCCGGACGACGGAATGCCGGGGCGGCCGGTTCCGCCGGTACGGCACAGCCGGCCGCTCCCGCCCGGCCTTCGGATCCTTCCGGTCCTTCGGGTCCGGTCCGGATGCGGAACCTGCCGTCGCTCTCGGCCACGATCAGTTGCTGACCGAGGGCATGGGCGGCGGTGTCCGGCTGGGCACCGGTACGGAAGCCCTCGTCCTCCAGGACCTCCAGCCAGCGGTCGGCCGCCAGCACGGGGCTTCCCGGGATGCGCAGTTCGGCGTCCCTGTACAGCCACCATCCGTCCAGCAGCCCGAACGTCAGATGGGCCAGGATCGTGTTGCGGCTCATTTCGTTGATGAACAGCAGGCCGCCCCCGCGCATGGCCGCCTTGACGTTGCGCAGGGTGCGGGAGATGTCCGCGGTGGCGTGCAGCACGTTGGTGGCCACGACGATGTCGAAGCCGCCCGGCTCCACGCCCTGCTGCCCGGGTGGGCACCCCGCGTCGAAGATCCGGGTCGTCACGTACGGGTATCGGGGGCGCAGCCGCTCCTCGGCGCGGAACAGGAACGCCTTGGACAGATCGGTGTAGCAGTACTCGGCGATGCGGTCGCCGAACGGCTCGAGGGCCTCCAGCACCTTCGCACTCGTCGCACCGGTGCCGGCCCCGACCTCGAGGATGCGCAGGCGCCTCGACGAGTCGGCACGACCCCAGGCCCGTACGGCGTCGGCCATCAGGGCGCTCAACTGGTCGTTGAAGTAGTCGGCGACCGGGTCGCCCCGGTAGATGCCCTCGACCCGCGACATGGAGGAGCCCGGGAAGAGGATCTCGGTGGCCTGCCGGGCGCCGGTGAGGACGTCGGCCAGAGCCAGCAGGCAGGACTCGACCAGGTCGACCTGCGCCCGCTGGTTCTCGTTCGGCTGCCATCCGTCGCGTTCGGCGTGCCACTGCCGCCACAGTCCGTCCCGGTCCAGACCGCGGGCGGCCGGCCCGACGCGGCGGCGGTCGCCCACGAACTCCACGAGCCCGGCGTGGGCGAGCAGCCGGTCGCTCTCCTCCATCCACCGGGCGTACTTGGCGAGGACACGCTGGTCCAGGCCGGCCAGGCCCTCGGACTGCCCGGTCAGGCCGTCCCGGCCCCGCGCACCGAGGTCCCGGAGTGTGACGAAGAGCAGCTGCGCCGCCAGTTCGCACATGCGCGGGTGGGGCAGGAACGCGTGCAGCCGCTCCAGCTCGCCGCGCGGCGCACGGTGGGCCGCCACGATCTCGTCCCTTACGGACGGCAGGACGGCAGGATGGGTGCCCTGCCGCTCGTCGAGTGCGAGTCCGCGCAGCGCCTCGTCGCCGAAGGTCCGCATCAGCACGACCTGCCGGTGCTCGCCCCCGAGGAACGACTCCAGCGCGTGCAGCGCCTCGTCGGGGTCGAGCGAGTCGACGCCGACGGCCGCCATCCGCTCCCGGTAGAAGGAGTCACTGACCACTCCGGTGACACCCCAATACCCCCAGTCGACCGCCTTGACCAGGGGCAGTCCGCGCTGCTGGAGCTCATGCGCCAGGGCGTCCTTGAAGGTGCATCCGGCCGCGTAGTTCGCCTGACCGGCGGCCCGTACGAAGCTTTCCACCGAGGAGAAGAAGAGGACGAAGTCCAACGGCTCGGCGCCGAACACGTCGGCGATGTTGACGCCGACGTCGACCTTCGAGCGGAGCGCCGCACGGAAAACGTCCTCGTCCATGTGCGTCAGCGTCCTGTCGGCCAGCACGATCGCCGAGTGCACCACACCGTCGATGCGCGGGTGGTGTTCCTTGATCTGCCGGTACGCGGACAGCAGGCTCTCGCGATCGCTCGCGTCCGCCGAGATGTAGCGGGGAGGCTGCGCGCCGACGGCCCTGGCGCGTTCGGCGAGTCCGGCGAGCTTGCGTTCGACCGCTTCGTCCAGCGGCCGGCGGCCGATCCACACGATCGACGCCTGGTACCGCTCCACCATGGAGCGGCTCCACAGCTCACCGATACCGCCCGCGCCGCCCACGACGACGTGGACGCCGTGCCGGCGGTACGGGCCGGCGGCCGGTTCTGGATCGGCGACGGGGAGCAGTTCCTGCGAGAACCAACGCCCGCCGCGCAGGGCCAGCGTGGTGCCGGGTCGTACGCCGGTCAGCCGCCGTTCGCCGCCGAGCAGGGTGTCGACCGGTTCGCCCGAGAGGTCGTGGGGCAGGTCGACGAGGTCGATCGTCCAACGGGTGTGTTCCCTGGCCAGGCTGCCCATCAGCCCGTGGACACCGGCGTGCGTCGCCGCGACCCTGTCCCGCTCGCGGACGAGCTGGGTACCGAAGGTGTACGCCGTCCAGGTCATCTCCCGGGTGCCGTGCCCCAGTGACAGCAGCGCCTTGATGATCCGGAAGACTTCGATCACGCCGCGTTCCTGGCCACCGATCATGTCGTCGGGGTCCTCGGCCGGGGCGACCCAGACGACCTGCGCGATGCGGCCGCCGGCTCCGGAGCGTGCGGGAGGTGCGGGCTGGGCGAGCTCCTCGGATGCTTCGCGTATCAGGCGGGCTATCTCCTGGATCGAGGCGCCCGGCGGAAGGTCGATCGCCCGGTGACGGGGGTGGAGGGCCCGAAGCCCCGCGCTCAGCCGCCGGCCGGAGTCGAAGACGAGCACCTCGCCGTCCGTGACCTGCGGGGACGCTGCGCCAGGATGCCTCGGTTCCCACACGGGCAGCAGGGTGCGCAGCCGCGACGCGCGGGCGGGGCGGTCCTCGGGCGCTTCGAGCTGACGGTAGGCGAGTCCGCGCAGCGTGGCGCAGACGCGGCCCCGCTCGTCGACGAGGTCGATGTCGAGCACCCGGCCCGCGTCTGCGGCTCGCTGTCCCGGTGCAGGGCGCACCCACGCGTACATCGTCCGGCCGAAGGGGGCGTGGACGTCGAGGCGGTCGAGCGCGAACGGGACGGGAGTCGCCCCCTGGGAAGGCTCCTTCCGCCCGTCGACGGCGCTGTCCGGGTCGGCCGTGTCGAACGCGGGGTCCAGGCCGAGCGAGGCGTGGATCGCCGCGTCCATGAAACTCGGGTGGAGGGTGTAGTCGGCCAGTGAGCCGTCCATGTCCCGGGGCAGCGTCAGCTCGGCGAGCACCTCGCGGTGCCCGTCGGACTCTCCCCGGTACAGGGTCCGTACGAGGCGGAAGCCCGGTCCGTACTCGACGCCCGCGCGCGCGATGTGCGCGTAGCACTCCGCCCCGGACAGCGACCGCAGCCGAAGGCCCGCGCGCAGCCGGTCCAGTTCGACGTCCGGCGGGGCCGCGACGGGCTCGGTCACCGCCCGGCCCTGGACGTGCGAGCGGCCGCCGTCGCTCAGGAGCTCGAACCGCAGCGGTCCGACGCCCGTGGAACCGTCCGCCTCCTCTCGCGTACGGCGTCGTTCCGGGGCGAGGGTGAACTCGATGTCGCGGCCGTCGTCACCGACGACCACCGGCCGCACCCAGGTGACGTTCTTGAGGACGGTGCTCCCGCCCTCGCGGTCCGCGCCGGTCAGGGCACGCCGGACGGCGGTGTACGCCATTTCCAGGCCGGCCACGGCGGGCAGCAGCCGCCGACCGCCGACGACGTGGTCGGCCAGCAGGTACTCGTCGCCGGTGAGGCGGGAGCGGTAGCGCTGTCCGTCCAGTCCCGACACGTTCTCGTGCAGCAGCGGGTGCAGTCGCGCGAGCGGCTCCCCGCCCATAGTGGCCCGCCGCTGCGTCGGCGTCCCGGGAAGCTCGCGCCGGGCACGCCGTGCCGGTACGGGCCAGGGGTGGGTCACGGGTCCGAAGGCGTACCCCGGCAGGCTGATGCGCCGGACCGCACGCGGACGGGGCAGGAGACTCCAGTCGGGGTCGGCGCCGTTGGCCCACGCCTTGGCGACCTTCTTGATCTTGCCTTCGGCCAGTCGGCGCGCGAGCTTCGCGTCCCGGGTCGTCGCGTCCTGCCGCTCGGCCGCCCGGGCTCCGCTCCCCGGCCTCCGTCCCGTGAAGCGCCGCGGCGATCCGTCGCCGGAGGGGTCCTGGACGAACGCTTCCAGCTCTGCCGCCAGTCGGCGCGGGTCGCGCACGACGAACGCCACCCGGCAGGCCATCGGCACCCGGCCCACCTGGAGCGTGTAAGCCAGGTCGTCCAGGCGCAGGGCGGCGGCCCGAGGGCCGCGCAGGTACCGCAGCAGCTCGGCGGCTCCGCGCACGAGGTCGTCGGGCGTGCGGGCCGAGAGCGGCACCAGCTGGGGCGCGGCGTCGTCGCCGGAGTCCGCAGTCGCCCTCTTGTCCGTGTGTGCGCCCCTGTGCATGTGTCCGGTCGTATCCGTGCTCGTGGTCGTGTGCGCGGTCGGACGCGCCGTGGTGTTCGGGTCGCCGTCGCGCACGTACTCCTCGAAGACGGCGTGCGCGTTGGACCCGCCGAGCCCGATGGAGCTCTGAGCGGCGCGGCGCGGGGTGCCGCCGGCCGGCCAGCCACTCAGCCGGTCCACGACCCGGAACGGTGAGGTTTCCAGCCGCAGCTGCGGGTTCGGCCGGTTGTAGTGCAGCGTCGGCGGGATCTGCCCGTGGTAGAGGCTGAGGAGGACCTTCACACTGCCCGCGAGCCCGGCGGCCGTGTCGAGGTGGCCGATGTTCGACTTCACCGAGCCGATGCCGCAGTAGCCGATGTCGTCCGTGTGATCGCGGTACGCCTCGGTCAGCGCCGCCAGCTCGACGGGGTCGCCCAGCTTCGTACCGGTGCCGTGCGCCTCGACGTAGCCGATGGAACGAGCGTCGATGCCGGTGCGTTCCAGAACCATCCGGATCAGCCGGCTCTGCCCGTTGACGCTGGGGCTGTAGAAGCCGGTGGCGTCTCCGCCGTCGTTGTTGGTCGCGATACCGCGCAGCAGGCCGTAGATGTGGTCGCCATCGGCGACGGCGTCGGACGCGCGGCGGATCAGCAGGGCCACGGCCCCCTCGCCGCCGACCATGCCGTCGGCGTCGGCGTCGAACGCCTTGACATGGCCGTCGCTGGAGAGGTTGAGGCCCGGCTGGTGGATGTAGCCGAGGCCGTCGACGCTGTTCGCGGAGGCGGCCGCCACGAGCGCGAAGCCCGACTCCCCCGTGAGCACCGCGCGGGCCGCCAGGGAGAGCGCGGTCAACGAGGAGGAGCAGTTGGAGTGCACGGACATGCTCGGTCCGCCGAAGCCGAGCTGGTACGAGATCATCGAGGCGACCGTGCCGCTCTGGCTCATGACCCAGGCCAGGTACTGGCGGGGGTCCTCGAGCACGGCGGCCGGATTCTCGACGGTGTCGTCCGGTGCGCCGTAGAAGTGGTTGCCGGTGGAGACGTAGACGGCGGTGTCGGGGATGTCGCGGTGGTCGTAGCCCGCGTCCTCGACGGCCTTCCAGGCGTGCAGCAGGAGCTGACGGAACTGCGGGTCCATCAGTTCCACGTGGTTCGGGGAGAGCCGGAAGAACTCGCCGTCGAAGTCCTCCTTGCCGTCGAGGGAGGAGCGCAGCGGTACATAGGCCGGGTCGCGCAGCACGTGCTCGGGCACACCGGCCTCGCGCAGCTCCTCGTCCGTCCAGCGGCGCACGGACTCCTCGCCCCGCTTGAGGTTCTCCCAGAACTCCCAGTGATCGCGGACGCCCGGGAAGCGGCAGGCGATGCCGACGATCGCCACCGCGTCCTCGGGCAGGGACCCGCCATCGGTCCCGGCCTCCGGCTCGGACACGGGCTCCGGCTCCGGCTCCGGGACGCGTACGGCAGTCGGGGCGGGGGCCGCGGGCGGGACAGGGGCGACGGCACGCACATGCGCCGCGATGCTGCGCACGGTGGCGTACTTGAACAGATCGGCGGCCACGAACGGCACCCCGAGCCGCCGGGTGATCCGGTCGGCGAGGACGACGGCCGACAGGGAGTTGCCGCCCGCCTCGAAGAAGGAGGCGGTGGGGGCGAGGTCCCGTATCTTGAGGACGTCCTGCCAGATGGCGAGGACCTCGTCCTCCGCATCGGCCCCGGCGGCCTCCGGTGCCCGGGAACCGGCGTGCATCGCGGGAGCCACGGGCGCGGGCGGGGCCAGCGACACCTCCCGCGCCATCAGGTCGTTGCGGTCCACCTTGCCGCTGACCGTCAGCGGGACGGCGTCGATCGCCACGAAGAAGTCGGGAACCATGTACGCCGGCAGCAGCTCGCGCAGGTGCTCCTTGAACACCCCGGAGGGGTCGCCCGCGGCCCCTGCGCGGCGGGGGACGTAGTACGCGACGAGCTGTTTGGCACCGTCCGCGCCACGCGCCACGACCACGCACTGGGCAACCTCCTGATGCCTGCCCAGGTGGTACTCGATGTCACCCAGTTCGATCCGGTATCCGCGGATCTTCACCTGGAAGTCCATCCGGCCGAGGTAGTCGATCTCGCCGTCCTCGGTCCAGCGAGCCAGGTCTCCGGTGCGGTAGAGCTTGCCGCCGGGCACGAGGTCGTGGTCGATGAACTTTTCCGCGGTGAGGTCGGGACGGTTCACGTAGCCCCGGGCCAGTCCGGTACCGGTGACGCACAGTTCACCGGCCTCCCCGGCCGCCACCGGCCGCAGCCGCTCGTCGAGGATGTGCACCCGGCTGTCGGCGATCGGCCTGCCGATGGTGGTGGGGGCGTCGAAGCGAATGCGTCCGCCCGTGGCGTAGACGGTGGTCTCCGTCGGCCCGTACAGGTTCCACGCCTCGCTGCCGGTGTCGCGGAAGTACTCCTTCAGCGTCCTGGGCAGTGCCTCGCCGCCGCAGAGGATCCGTACGCCCTCGTGGTTGCGCCAGCCGGAGTGGAAGAGCATGCTCCAGGTCGCCGGCGTGGCCTGCATGACGGTGGGCCGCACCCTTGCGACGCGTTCCTTGAGGAGCTCGACATCCTTGATCGCCGGGCTGTCGCAGACGTAGCAGCGGGCGCCGCTGACCAACGGCAGGAACAGCTCGACCTGTGCCATGTCGAAGCTGATGGTGGTGACGGCGAAGAAGGTGTCCGCCGCGCTCATGCCGGGCTCCCGCCGCATCGAGCGCAGCAGAGCGCCGAAGCCCCGGTGGGCGATCATCACGCCCTTGGGGCGGCCCGTGCTCCCGGAGGTGTAGATGACGTACGCGAGGTCGTCCCCGGTCACCTCGACCCGCACCGGCCCGGCGGCCGCTATGCGCTCCCTCTCTTCGTCGAGCACCAGCAGCGAGGCCGGCGGCGCCGCGTCGGCGCCACCGGCGCGCGGACGGCCGTCGAGCAGGCTCCGGGCGCGGTCCTCATGGCGTGCCTGGGTGACGATCAGGGCGGTGCCGCTGTCCGCCACGATGTCGGTCAGCCGGGCGACGGGCAGCTCCGGGTCGAGGGGCACGAAGGCCGCACCCGCCTTGAGGATCCCGAGCAGCGCGACGACCGTCTCGGCCGACCGGTCCAGCAGGACGGCCACCAGGTCGTTCCGCCGCACGCCCCGTTCCACGAGGTACGCGGCGAGAGCGTCGCTGCGGCGGCTCAGCGCCTCATAGGTCAGCACCTCCTCCTGGCTGGCGACCGCGACCGCGTCGGGGGTCCGGCGCGCCGCCTCCTCGAAGAGCTCGTGCACGCAGGCTTCGTCGGTCCCGGCCGTGTCCGCGAACCGCTCGCACAGCTCGGCCAGCGGCGTTCCCGGCTCGTCGCACACCGCCGTCAGGACGCGTACGAAACGCTCCGCGAGCCTCTCGATGAAGGGGCGGCTGTAGAGCTCCGGCTGGTATTTCCAGTACAGGGTGAAGGCGTCACCGCTGCCCCAGACCTCCAGTGAGAGCTCGTACTCGCCCTCTTGGTGGAGCTCGTCGACGAGTTCGTACGGCCGGTCGGGCCCGGAGATGCCGTCGAGGACGTCCTGGAAGACGAACGCCGTCTGGAACACCGGGGAACGCCCGGGGGGCGTGTGCGTCGGCAGTTCCCGGACCAGCGCGGAGAAGGGGTGGCTGTGCAGCATGTCGTCGGCGACGTCGCGCTGCACGGCGGAGACGGTCTCGCCGAACGTGGCACCGTCCGGGAGCGCGACGCGGACCGGCACCATGTTGATCATCAGGCCCATGGTCCCGGCGAGCTCCTCGCCGCCGCGCTCGTTCACCGGCATTCCGATGACCAGCTCGCGCCGGGCGGCAGCATTCCCGGCGGCCCCGGCCGCCCCTGAGCTGTCGGAGTGGCCGGAGTACGAGGCCAGGGTCGCCGCGTAGGCGGTGAGCATCGCCGTCGAGACGAAGGCACGCCGGCCGGCGGCCACTTCCCTGATGCGCGCGACGAGTGTTGCGGGCACCCGGTCGGCATAGGTGTCCCCGGCGAAGCGGTCCGTCAGTGCCGTGTGGGGTCTGTCGGTCGGCAGGTCCAGCACGGGCAGCGGCTCGGCGAGCCGGTCGCGCCAGTACGGGAGGAGATCCCCGCCGCGCTCGGCCAAGGTCCGCCGTTCCTCGGCCACGAAGTCGTGGAAGCCCGCGCCGGTCCCGCCGTCGAGGTCTGCGGGCGCCACCGGTCCGGCTCCGCCCCGCAGCGCCTCGTACGCTTCGAACAGTGCGGTCGTCAACAGCCTCGCCGAGCTGCCGTCGAAGATGACGTGGTGGACGGTGATCAGCACGATCGACTCGTCCGCCGGGCGGTCGAAGACACGGACCCGGAACAGGCCCTTCCCGTCCGCGGACGGGCCGTCCATGACGAACGGCCGCTTGCTCTCGCGCCGGACGGCCGCCAGCGCCTCGCCCTCGTCGGTGACACCGGTCAGATCGACGCAGGCGAAGTCGGGCTCGCGACCGGGGTCGATCGACTGGCAGGGCGTGTCCCCCTGCCGATGGATCACCGTGCTGAGCACCGGATGGCGTGCCACCAGCACCCGGCAGGCCTCCTGGAAGGCCGGTACGTCCAGGTCGACGACGCGGAAGCACAGCGGCACGTTGTACGCGGCCATGTCCGGGTACGCCCGCTGGAGCGCCCACAGACCGTGCTGCCCCTCGGAGAGCCCGTAGGTGCGCACCCCGGAACCGGACGGGGCGGGCCGCCCCTGCGACGGCTGCTGCCGCAGCGCGCGCAGCAGGTCCCCGACCTCACTGCCGCTGACCCTGCCCGCCCGGTAGTCCGCGATGAGGGCGTTGAGCTCGTGCTTCACTTCTCGCTTCTTCCTGTGTCGAGGAGCGCGATGGCGTCGTCCAGGTGCAGGGCGCCGGTCTGCAGGCGCTCAAGCACCGCCAGGACCTCCGGCTGCGGGCCTTCCGCCCGCTCGGGCTGGTGGGGGCGCGGCTGTTCCTCGGTCCCCGTGGCCACCAGGCGCGACAGTTCCGCACGACGCCGCACGGCCAGGTGCGCTGCCAGCTCGGCGACCGTTCCGTGTTCGAACAGCGTGCTGGGCAGGAACCCCGGGTCGACCGTGGCGACCAGGTCCCTGGTCAGGCCGACAGCCCCCAACGAGGTCAGCCCCAGGTCGATCAGACCGGTGTGGATGCCGATCTCCCGGGCCGGCCGTCCCAGCCGGGCGGCGACCAGCTGCCGCAGGAAGCCCCGCGCCTTCTCCTCGGGTGTGGACTCGGAGCGTGCCCTGTCCATGGACCGTGCGGGCAGTTCCTCACCCTCGGGTACGAACCGCCAGTGGACGCCGCCGCCTTCCGGCGCGGGCGCGACGGGCTCCGCGATCCGCGCGCTGTTCGCCGGCACTTCGACCGCGAGCGACCCGCTGCCGCTCACCGGCTCGGTGGTCACGGCGGGCGGCCGCTCGGACGAGAGCCCCTCACCGCGGCGGAGGGCGACCCAGTGCCGCTGCCTGGCGAAGGGATAGGTGGGCAGATGCAGACGCCGGGGCGGCGCCGTGTCGTGCAGTGCGCTCCAGTCGACCGGGTAGCCCTCGATCCAGAGTTCGGCGATCTTGTCCCACTTGCCCTGGGACGACCAGCGGCCGACCAGTTCCGCGCGCAGGTCGTCCTCGTCCAGGAGCCGTGCGTCCCGGGGCTGCTCGCTGCCCCGGCCCCGCCACACGTTCCCGGCACCGGTGTCGGCGCCCCGGGCGATGGCGTCGAGGGCGCTCCTCAGCTCGTCGAGCCCGTGCGCGAGGACCACGGCGCGTTCCGCCAGAGCGACCCGACCGGTCCGGAGGGTGTGGGCCAGCGCCACGAGGTCCGCCGCCGCCCCTTCCTCCGTCTCCAGGAAGCCCGCCAGCCTGGCGGCGTAGGCACGCAGCCGTTCGCCGTCCGTCGCCGACAGCGGTACGAGCACGGGCGTCGGCCGGCCTTCGTACACGTCGCGCGCCGTCGCTCCGGCCGCCGAGGGCGCCTCCTCGAGGACGATGTGGGCGTTGGCACCGGTGGCGCCGAAGGCGCTCACCCCGGCTCGCCGCGGCATACCGGGGCCGCCCGCCGGCCACTCCTCCAGTTCCGTCTGCAGGCGGAACGGCGAGTCGTCGAGGCCGAGGTACGGGTTGGTCCGCTCCGCCCGCACCAACGGGGTCAGCGTCCGGTGGTGGAGCTGGAGCACCGCCTTGGTCAGCCCGCTGATCCCGGCTGCGGCTTCGGCGTGCCCGATGGCGGACTTGACGGACCCCAGCGAGCAGAAGCGTTTGGCGTCCGTGTACTTCTCGAACGCCCGCCGCAGGGCCTGGATCTCGATCAGGTCACCGATCTCCGTGCCCGTGCCGTGGGCTTCGAGGCAGCCGAGGGACCCCGGATCGACGCCCGCGCGGTCCAGGCAGTCCTCGATGAGGGCGGCCTGGGCGGCGACGGAGGGCACACGGATGCCAGGCGTGCGGCCCGAGTGGTTGACCGCACTGCCCTTGATGACGGCGTAGACCGCGTCACCGTCCGCCAGCGCCAGCGCCAGCGGTTTGAGGAGCACCGCCCCGACGCCTTCGGCGGAGACGTAGCCGTCTCCTCCGGCGCTGAACGAGCGGGCCGGTGCCTGGCTCGCGAGCAGTTCCAGCGCGCCGTAGGTCCGGTACTTGCCCGGGTGAAGCGAAAGGTTGACACCGCCCGCGAGGGCGGCCCGGCATTCGCCGCGCCGCAGGCTCTCGACCGCCAGGTGCACGGCGCTGAGCGAGGAGGCGCACACGGTGTCGACGGCCATCGAGGGACCGCTGAAGTCGCAGAAGTGCGAGACCCGGTTGGCGATGGACGCGGCGTTCAGTGACAGCGGAGCGGGCCCCTGCCCGCTGCGGCCGTCCGGTCGCGCCGCCTCGTGCTGAACCAGCACGTAGTCCTTGTGCATGACCCCGGCGAAGACGCCGACCGCCCGGCGCGGTTCGTCACCGCCGGAGGCGGTGAGGCCGGCGGGTGTGTACCCGGCGTCCTCGATGGCCTCCCAGCAGACCTCCAGGAACAGCCGTTCCTGGGGGTCGAGGAGGGCCGCCTCGTCCGCCGGGATCCCGAAGAACTCGGCGTCGAAGCAGTCGACGTCGTCGAGGAAGCCGCCCCAGGCGGACATCTTCCGTCCGGACGGGGTGCGCTCCCCGTCGAAGGTGTCGCGCGGCCACCGGCTCTCGGGTACCTCGGTGACGCAGTCCCGTCCGGCCTTGAGGTTCTCCCAGAACTCGGCGACGTTCGCCGCCTTCGGGTACCGGCCCGCGATGCCCACGATCGCGATGTCGCCCTCACCGGACTCGCGCGCCGGGCCGACGGGCGGCTCCCCGCCGCCCGCGGCCGGCGCGACGGGCGCGGCCGGCACCGGGGACGGCTCGGACGGCGTCGACACGACCGGCTCCGTCGGCCGGGCAGGACTCGTCGGACGCGGACGGTGGTGGCGTGCGAGATGCGCGGCCAGTTCGGCCGCTGTCGGGTGCTCGAACAGCAGCGTCGGGGACAGCCTCGCCCCGAGCCGCTCCCCGATCTCCCCCGCCGTCCGCAGGAGGGTGGCGGAGTCCAGGCCGAGGGCGTAGTAACTCGTGTGCATGTCCACCTGGTCCGCCAGGACGCCGAGCCGGGTGGCGAGGACCGAGGTCACCACAGCGCCGACCCCGCCGGGCGGGAGCGGAGTCGCGTCCCGGTCGGCGGAGCCGGCCCGGTCCGAGGCCGCGACGATTCCGGAGGCGGATTCGGTCCGGGTTCTGGCTCGGGGAGCGGAACCGGTCCCCGTCCCGTCGTCACGGCGCGCGGGATCGATGTGTCCGGCGTCGCGCACCATCTTCGTGGTGAGGTCCGCCAGTTCGCCGATCCTGTGCCCCGCGGTGTCGAAGAACTCCATGGTGAAGGTGAGCAGTTCCTCCCGCCGCTCGACCGAGTCGCGTCGCACCCGCGTGTAGCAGGCGCGGCCCAGCGGGGCCCCGGCCCGGAACGAGGCGTAGTGGAGCGGCAGGAACAGGCGCCGCTCGCCGTCCGCCGGGCCACTGCCCGTGGTCACCTCGCCCAGGGCCACCGCGCAGGCCGCCACCGCGCTGCCGTCGATCAAAGCGGGGTGGAACAACCGCTCGCTCCGGTCACGGTCCGCGGCCCGCTCGTCGACGGCGACCCGCAGCCAGATGTCGTCGGGGCCGGTGTGCGCGGCGCCGACCGCCTTCATCAAGCCGGAATGGACGAGCTCCTGGGCGCGGAAGTCCCCGTAGATCTCCTCGAGGTCGCGCGCCCGCCCGTCGGCGTCGCGCAGCACGGCCCGCACCTCGTCCGGAACGTTCGCCCCGAAGCCGGTGGCCTCGCCCGCGTCCCGGTGCATCTCGGCCGTGACGTACGGCGTCGCGACCGGGCCGGGCCCGGGGCCGGAGCCCTGCGCCACGGCATCGGTCACCGTGATGCGCCAGGTGTCCGGGGTCTCGGCGCGCGCCTCGACGCGGATCTCCACAGAACCGTCGGCGTCCACAGCCAGCGGCCGGTAGATGGTCACGTCCCGGAGGGAGAGCTCGCGGTATGCAAGCCCTGTCGTCGTCTCCGCGAAACAGCCGTACAGCAGGTCGATCCACGCCAGGCCGGGCAGCAGTCGCCGCCCGTAGACCCGGTGGCCGTCCAGGACGGCGTCCCGGGCGTCGATGCGCCGTGTCCACACCATCGGCGGGGCGGCGCCGACGCGTTCACCGGTGCGTACGTCGGTCCGGTTGAGCTCAGGGAGCTCCACCGGGCGGCGGCGCGCCGGAAGACGGGGCACACGGTGCCCCACGACGACGTGACCGTTGGTGCCGCCGTCGGCGAAGCTGCTCAGTGCCGCGTACGGCAGGTCCGCCGCAGCGGCGTGCCTCGGGAAGTCGAGGCGGGCGGGGTCGGGCGTGTAGTGCTCCATGGGCTGGGAGCCGGACAGGAACGGCACCATGCGCTGGTGGTGCACCATGAGCGCCACCTTGATGAAGGCGGCGATGCCTTCGGCGCAGAGCGGGTGCCCGATGTTGGGCTTCATCGAGCCGAGACGCAGAGGTCCGGTCCGGTCCTCTCCGTAGACCGCCTCGATGGCCTTGAGTTCGAGGAGGTCGGTCATCTCGGAACCGGAGCCGTTGACGTCCAGGTAGGCGACCTGGTCCGGTCGGCAGTCGGCCTGACGGAGCGCCTCCCGCATGACCTCCTTCTGGGCCGCCAGGTTGGGGGTCGCCGGTCCGGCGGTCCGGCCGTCGTTGTTGATGGCCAAGCCTTCGACCACGGCGTACACCGTGTCGCCGTCCCGCTCGGCCTGGGCCAGCGGTTTGAGTACGACGACACCCGCACCCTCGCCCAGGACGACGCCGTCGGCCCTGCGGTCGAAGATGTGGAACTCCCCGTCCTCCCGGAGCAGTCCACGACGGCGGAACAGCTCGTGGGCAGAGGGGTCGGCCAGCAGGCTGACGCCCGCGACCAGGGCCAGGTCGATCGAGCCCGCCGCCAGCGCGTCGGTGGCGACCTTCATCGCCACCAGCGAGGACGAGCAGGCCGTGTCCATGACCATGGCGGGGCCGTGCCAGTTGAAGAACTGGGAGACGTTGGCGGCCAGGTAGTTCTGCCCGACGGCCATGATCGGATTGCGCGCCTCGCCGACGAGGGCGTCGTCGGTCCGGCTGTGGCTGCGGGCGCCGACGTACACACCCGTACGGGTACCGTCCAGCTCCCCGAGCCGGTACCCGGCATGGTGGACGGCCTTGAGGCTCTCCTCCAGCAGCACCAAGGCCTGGGGGTCCATGGCGCGGACGTCCTCGGCGTGCAGCAGGAAGTAGCCGGGATCGAAGCCGAACACGTCGTCGATCAGTCCGGCGTGGAAGCCGGTGGGGTGTCCCCAGCGGCTCGTGGGGACCTCGCGGACGGCGGAACGGCCCTGGGAGAGCAGGTCCCAGTAGGCGTCGACATCGGGCGCGCCAGGCAGCCGGCAGGCCATGCCGATGACGGCGACGGCCGTGCCGCGCCCCCTCTCGCCCCCGCCCTCGGCGACCGGCACGGCCGCGCGGGGAGCGGCTGCGGCCGGGGCAGGTGCTTCGGCCCGGGGAGCTGCTGCGGCCGGGGCAGGCGAGGCGGCCGGTGACCGGCCTTCCGGGGTGTCGGGCCGCTTCTCCTCCACGCCCCCCGCCGCCTCCTCGTCCACGCGAGCGCGCTGCGGCTCGTCACCGAACCGCGCGGCGATCTCCGCCGGGTACGTGTTCAGCAGCCATGTCGCGAGTTCGCTCAGGGTCGGGTACTCCAGGAGCGTCGACGGGTCGAGCCGGACGTCGAGACGCTGCCGGATCTGTTGCAGGACCTGCGCCAGGAGAATGGAGTCGGCGCCGTAGTCCGCGTACGAGGTCTCGGCGTCCAGCTGGCCCGGCTTGAGCTTGAGCTGGCCTTCGAACGTATCGCTGAGGAAGCCGGTGAGCCGCTGCACGGCAGACCCGCCGCCGGCGGGCGAAGGGGCGGCCACGGACGCGGACACCGGTGCCGTCGCCGCGGCGGCGGCAGGAGCCCGGGGCGCGGGGATGGCGGGCGCCTGCGACCGGGCGCCGGGCACCGCCGGCCGCCCGGCCAGCAGCGCACCCGGGTCGAAGAGCCCGGTGTCGACCCGGACCGGCATGACGACCGGACCCCGCCGCGCGACCAGGATCTCGTCCAGGAACGCCAGGCCCTCGGCGTTCGTGATGCTCAGGAGCCCCGTGTCGGTGTACGCCTGGTTCGTCACCTCACCGAAGCCGGCCTCCTGCCAGCTCGGCCACTGGACGCTGGTGATCGGCAGGTCGGCGGCGTACGCCTGCGCGAAGTAGTCCATGAAGGCGTTGCCCATCGCGTAATCGCTCTGGCCCACGCCCAGCGTGGGGACGACCCCGGAGACCGACGAGAAGAGGACGGCGAACCTCAGCGACCGCGCGTCGAGGGCGGCCAACAGGTTACGGGTGCCCTCGATCTTCGGGGAGACGACGCGGGCGATGTCCGGGACGGGCTTGCGCACGAACGCGGGGTTGCGGGTGTCGATCAGCCCGGCGGCGTGGATGACACCGGTGACACGCCCCAGCGTCGCCTCGATCGTCGCGATGCCCGCGGCCACCTCGGCGGCGCGGTCCAGCGGCAGCGTGAGGACGCGCACCTCGACGCCACGCGCCTCCAGCGCCAGGACGGCGTCGATCTTCCCGCGCACCGAAGGCGGGCAGGCGTCGGCATCGGCCCACCGAGCACGCGGGGGAAGGGCCTCACGGCCCGTCAGGACCAGTCGGCGCACGCCGTAGTGCTCGACCAGATGCTGTGCGCACAGCAGGCCCAGGCCGCGCGTTCCGCCCGTCACGAGGAGGACCTCGTCCTCGGCGAAGTACGGCCGGGCGGTTCGCGCCGTCACCGGCGCACTTTCGGCGAGCACCGGGGTGTGACGTACTCCCGCGCGGTAGCAGACCTCGGCCTCGCCGCTCTCGTCGCAGAGTTCACGATGGATGACCGCCGCGAGTTCGGCGTCCTCGCGCACGGCGGGATCCAGGTCGGCGTGGCACGAGGTGAGGCCGCGGTACTCGCTCTGGAGCAACCGGTAGAGCGCGGCACGCGCGGCACCGGCCAGGTTCACCCGCTCACCGTCGGGCCCGGGCACCGGCGCCGGTGCGTGTGCCCGGGCGGGTGCGGACACGTCCAGTGTCTCCAGGCCCTGGGTCACGTACAGCAGGCGGATGTCCCGGGACGCCTTGGCGTCGAGGACACTCTGCAGCAGCGCCAGCGCCCGGCCGGACGGCTGGTGATCGCTGATCCCATGGGCCGTGTCCGGCCCGGGGGTTCCGTCCCCGCCGGTGGTCGCCGCCATGCCGGTGAGGTCGATCCAGGCCGAACAACTGCCGATGCGCTGCGCGAGCGCGGTCTCGGCGCCCGGGACGGCCTCCAGCAGCGTCGCGTCGTCGAACAGTCCCGCGAGGACTTCGGCGAGCCGCCGGGTGGACCGGTCGTGCAGGACGACGACGGCGGTGTGCCGGGTCCGTGCGGTACCGATCGGGGTCGGCCGCCACTGCTTGGTCAGGAACAGGGCCGCGCGGGTACGGGGTTCGAGCCCCGCCGGGGAACCGGCGTCGGTATCGGTCGCGGGCCGGACGTCGTTCGCGGAACCGGCCCGGGTCCTGGGCCCTGCCTCGATCACCTGCGCCGTCTCCGGTATCCAGTGCCGTTCACGGGCGAACGGGTAGGTCGGCGCACTGATCATGCGGGGGGCGGGGGTCGTACGGGTGTGCAGTCGCTGCCAGTCGGGCGTTGCGCCGCGTACCCACAGTTCGAGGAGTTCGGCCGACTTGCCGCGCTCCGCCAGCTTGTCGAGGGTCTCCGCGAGCTCTTCGGCGGGGAGGAGCGAGAGGGCCTGCCTGTCCCGTCTGGCGTTGCCCCGGTACAGGCCCTCGACCGAGTCCTCGCCCGTCAGGTACCGCTCCAGCTTCCCGGCGAGCGCCGCGAACGAGTCGGCGGTCACACCGAGCCGCTCGTCCATCGCCTCGCGCCCCACCTGCAGGGTGTAGGCCAGGTCCGCCGGGGTGGTCCTCGGGGAACCGACCGCTTCCGCCTCGCGAGCGAAGCGCAGCAGTCCACCCGCGTACACGCGCAGCCGCTCCTCGTTCTTGGCGGAGAGCGGGAAGAGCAGCGGTGTCCGCTCCGATGTCGATGGTGCGGGACGCAGATCCACGTGTTCGGCCACCACCAGGTGCGCGTTCGAGCCGCCGGCGCCGAACGAGGAGACCCCCGCGATCCTCGGGTGGGTGCGGCCGTCGACGACCGGCCGCACCCAGTCGCGCAGTTCCTGGTTGACGACGAACGGGGTACGGGTGAAGTCGATGTGGGGGTTCAGCGTCGCGGAGTGCAGCGACGGTGCGATCTGGCCGTGCTGGAGCTGGAGCAGCACCTTGGTGAGCCCGGCGATCCCGGCGGCGCTCTCGCAGTGTCCGATGTTGGACTTCGCGGAACCGAGATAGCAGTACTGACTGTCGCCGGTGGCGGCGGTGGCGGTGGCGGTGGCGGTCCTGAACGCCTGGCTCAGTCCGGTGATCTCGACGGGGTCGCCGAGCTTGGTCCCGGTGCCGTGCGCCTCGACGTAGCTGATGGTCCTCGGGTCGACCCCGGCCTCCCGAAGCGCACCGTGGATCGCGGCCTGCTGCGCACGTGGGTTGGGCACCGTGTAGCCGTTGGTGCGGCCACCGTGCGACACGCCGCTGCCCTTGATGACACCGTAGATGTGGTCGCCGTCGCGTTCGGCGTCGTGCAGCGGCTTCAGCAGCACGACACCGACCCCCTCGCCGGGGACGTAGCCGTCCCCGCCGATGCCGAAACTCTCGCAGTGCCCCTTGCTGGAGATGAACTGCCCGGCGCTCAGGGCCAGGTACTTGTTCGGGTGGACGGTCACGTTCACCCCGCCCGCGAAGGCCAGCTTGGTGCGGCCCTGGCGGAGGTCCCGGCAGGCCAGCTCCACCGCGGTGAGTGAGCTGGAGCACATGGTGTCCACGGTCATGCTGGGGCCGTGCAGGTTCATCACGAAGGAGACGCGGTTCGCGACACTGGCGTAGCTGCTGCCGATCGCGTTCGGGTTGCCGCGGACGGCGTCCCCACCGGGGAACAGCAGTTGGTACTGCCCCCACATCACTCCGGCATACACGCCGACCTGGCCCTCGCCGGCCTCACCGCCGGTGCGCCGCAGCCGCTCCCGGGTGTAGCCGGCGTCCTCCATCGCCGTCCAGGCGTGCTCCAGGAACAACCGCTCCTGGGGGTCGAGGTAGTCCGCCTCGTGCGGCGATATGTTGAAGAACAGCGGGTCGAAACGGTCGACCTCGGCGATGAACCCGCCCCACCTGCTGTAGTGGCGGCCGGACCGGGTGCGGTCCTCGGAGTAGTACGCACGCCAGTCCCAGCGGTCCTCCGGGATCTCGACGACACAGTCACGTCCGTCCCGCAGGTTCTGCCAGTACTCCCGCAGGTCGCGTGCTTCGGGATAGCGGCCGGAGAGACCGATGATCGCGATGTCCAGCGCTGCGGACTGCTGCGTCCCGGCGCCGCGGGCGACCTCCCGAACGGCGCCGGCGGGGGACGAGAGGGCAGGTGGCACGGCCGGCTCGGCGGGGGACGCGGAGGCGAGCGCGAGGTCCGCCGTGGCGGCGGACGGAACGGCCGGTTCCCCGGTGCGGGCGAACAGCGCGGCCAGGGTGGCCCGATGGCCGGCCACGAAGTGGGCTCCCAGCTCGGCGAGAGTGTGGTACTCGAAGAGAAGCGTCTTGGACAGTGGGCCGAACGTCGTCTCCAGGCCGGCCGTCAGCTCGGTCGCCAGAATCGAGTCCATGCCGTACGAACCGAGCGGCTCGTCCTCGTCCAGCTCGGCGAGCGGCAGCTGGGTGAAGCGCGACAGTTCTTCCTTGAGGAAGCGCACCGTCCGCGCCTGGAGCGCACGGTCGTCCTCGGCAGTACTCACACCGTCGGCCTCACGTGCGCCGGCGGCACCGTCCGCGCCCCCCGCGCCGAAGACGGCCGGCACACCGGCGGCAACCGCCGTGGTGGGCGGGCGAGCGGCAGGCTCGCCCGATCGGCCGCGTTCCTCGTCCCCGTTCAGAAGGGCTTGGAGGCGCGCCTCCTCCCCCGCCCCTACGACCACATGGGTCTCACCGCTGTTCAGCGCACGGTGGAAGGCCGCGACACCGGCATCGGTCGTCATGGGCAGCAGCCCGCTGCGCACCCGCAGTGCCCGGCGGGTGGACTCGTCGGCCCCCATCCCTCCGCTGTGCCACAGCGGCCACCCGATGGCCACGGTACGACCGCTGCGCCGGCCCGCGTCGACCAGTGCCCCACGCTGCCGCGCGAACTCGTCGAGGAAGGCGTTGGCCACGGCGTAGTCGCTCTGCCCGACGTTGCCGGTCGCGCCCATGATGGACGAGAACAGTGCGAAGAAGTCCAAGTCGGCGTCCTTGGTCGCCTCGTCGAGATTCCGGCAGCCGTCAAGCTTCGGCACCAGGACACGGCGGAACTCCGCTACCGGCTTCTTCGCCAGGAAGTTGTCGTGGATCACGCCTGCGGCATGGATCACGCCGTGCAGCGCACCGTGGCGTCGCACCAGTTCGGCGACGAGCCTCGCGGTGCCCGGCCCGTCGGCCGCGTCCAGGACGTGGTACTCCGCCTCGGCGCCCTCGGCACGCAGTGCGGCCAGCACGGCGTCCTTCTCGGGGCTCAGCGGGGACCGGCCGGTCAGGCAGATCACGGCGCCCTTCGCCCGCCGGGCGATCTCCCCGGCGAAGACCGGCCCCAGGCCGCCCGTGCCACCGGTGATGAGGTACACGCCGCCGGCTCGCCACCGCACCGGCCGGGACGTCACCGGGGCCTCGTCATCGGCGGCTCCGGAAGCCCCGGCCTCAGGGAGGGGCTCCCAGCCGAGGACGGTGCGGACACCGTCGGCATGGCTGATCCGGTGATCCTCGGACGAGCGGGCGTTCTCCTCCAGCTTCTCGACCAGATACGGGGCTGGGGAACCGGCGGGTACCGCGATGACCTGCCCGACCAGGACGGGGTTCTCCAGTCGCGCCGTCTTCAGCAGGCCGGACAACGCCTGGTGCGTCGCTCCCTCGCCCTGCGAGGGCGTCAGCACCTGAAGGAGCACGGAGCCCGTGGGCCTGCCGAGCAGGAGGCCCTTGACCGTGCGGAGCAGCTCGACCGCCCATTCCTCGACCGTGGCCCGGACGGGGGCGGCGGACCCGTTCTCCTCGGGCGGTTCCACGAAGGACAGGTGCGGTGCCAGGGCGCGCAGTTCACCCAGCCGGTCCTCGAAACCGCACGCGAGGACCAGCCGCGCGGTGTGCCCGGGGTGTACGTCCGGCGTCGCCGTGGGCGCGACGACGGCCTGTTCGCGCCATACGGGCCGGAACAGCGTCACTTCTCCTGTGACGGCCGCCTCGGCCGGTTCCGTGTTCTTCCGCATGGAGTAGCCCCGCAGTGTCGCGAAGATCCTTCCCTGTTCGTCGCAGAGGTCGAGGTCCCGCCGCTGCACCTGGCTCGATGCGCCCGGAACCTCGCGTATCCAGACGTATGCGGACACCGGCGTGGTTGCGAACACGTCGAGACGGTCCAGGGCGAAGGGGAGGGGCGCGCTCCAGGGCCCTGCTGCGGCGTGGAGCTCCGGTGCGAACGCCGCCTGCAGCGCGCCGTCGAGCAGGCTGGGGTGCAGTACGTAGTCCTCCAGGGTGGGGACGGCGTCCTCGGGCAGAGTGAGGGAGGCCAGCAGTTCCCCTTCTCCCAGGTGGACCGACCGTACGGCGCGGTGGGTGTCGCCGTAGTCGAGCCCTGCGGCGCGCAATGCCTTGTAGTACTCGTCGGCTCCGAAGGCCGCCGCGCGCATGCGGGACTTCAGTTCCTCGATCGGGAGCGGGGCCGGCGGGATGACGCCCCGTCGTGACCCCACGCCCCGCGAGTGCACCACGTGCGCCCCCTCGGAGGGAGGGGTGGTACGGATCTCGTACGACACCCGACCTGCCCCGTCTGCCTCGGTCCCCGAGCCGTCCACGGCGGTACCCGCGCCGCCCGTCAGGACGGTGTGCACCGTCCGCTCCTCGTCCCGCACCACGATGGGGCGGGACCACACCACGTTCTCCAGGCACAGCGCGGAGGCCCCGCCCGCCGTCGCCGGCAGCGTACGGTCGACGGCCTCGCGTGCCATCTCCAGGTACGCGACGGCCGGCAGCACCGGCTCGCCGCCCACACGGTGGTCGCGCAGGAAGGGGGCCCGCGCGGTGAACGTCGAACCGAAGACGGCCACGTCCGTGCCGCCCGCCGCGGCTTCGCGCTGCACCAACGGGTGACGCCGCTCCCGCTTCTTCGTTTCCCCGGCCCCGGCGCGGTCGAGCCAGTAACGCTTCTTCGCGAAGGCGTGGGTGGGCAGCGGAACGCGCCGAGGGCGCTCGACGCCCTGGTGGAGTGCTTCCCAGTCGACCTTCGCGCCCCGCACCCATGCAGCCAGCAGCTCGCCGGGCGAGCGGTCCGAGCCCTCGGAGCCCTCTGGATCCTCCGGGTCCGCAGAGCCAATGCCCGGGGTCGCCTCTCCGTTCCTCTTCACGCGTCCCCGAAAAACGGCGGGCGGGGACGTGTCACCCGATACGACGGCCTCCAGGAGGCGTTCGAGCGAAGCGACATCCGTCGGCAGCAGACCGAGACGCTCACTCAGGGCCTCACGGCCCACCTGCGTCGTGTACGCGAGGTCCCTGAGGTCGGCGTCGGTCGGCCGTTCACGCCGCAGATGGGCGAGCAGCAGCTCCGCCTGGCGTACGAGCTGCGGCTCGGTCTCCGCCGAGAGCACGACCACGGACGGGATTCGTCCGGCCGAGGCCGGTTCACCGTGCCCGGCTGCCTCCTCACGGGTGAGGGCGGGCGCCTGAGCGACGATCACATGGGCGTTGCTGCCGCCCGAGCCGAAGCTGCTGACGCCGGCGAGGCGGGCGGGGCGGCCGTCAAGGTCCCAGTCGGCGAGCCGTTGGGCGACGGAGAACGGCGTGCCCTCCAGGGTGATCTTCGGATTGAGCCGCGAGAAATGAAGCGAGGCGGGAAGCTTCTGGTGCCGCATGGACAGCACGATCTTCATCAGTCCGGTGATGCCGGCGGCGGCTTCCAGGTGCCCCAGGTTCGTCTTCACCGATCCGAGGGCACATGGCGCCTCGCTCCCCTCGAAGGCCCGGGCGAGCCCCTGGACCTCGATGGGATCGCCGAGCGCCGTGCCGGTGCCGTGCGCTTCGACGTAGCTGATGTCGGAGGCGGCCACGCCCGCGTCGGCGAGCGCCGCCCGGACCAGGCTCGCCTGCATGGACGCACTGGGTACGGTCAGGCCGCCCGCCTGGCCACCGTGGTTGGTGGCGCTGCCCTTGATGACGGCATGCACGTGGTCGCCGTCGTCGAGCGCCGCCGCCAGCGGCTTCAGCAGCAGGACGGCGCCGCCCTCCGAGCGCACATAGCCGTTCGCCGACTCGTCGAAGGTCTTGCACAGGCCGTCGGGCGACAGCATGCCCGCCTGGTGGTAGGCGATGCTGTTCGCCGGGTGGCACAGGAGGTTGACGCCCCCGACCAGGGCCGTGGTGCACTCCCCCGCGCGCAGGGCGCGCACCGCCGTGTGCACGGCCACCAGGGAGCTGGAGCACGCGGTGTCCAGCTGGACGCTCGGGCCGCGCAGGTCGTAGAAGTACGAGACGCGGTTGGCGATGATCGCCATGGAGGTCGCCAGTCCGCTGTGCGCCCGTACGGGGAGCCGGTCCGTGTCCATGGTCCGCTGGTAGTCCGACCCGCTGGCACCGACGAAGACGCCCATCGGTGTGCCGGCGATCACGCCCGCCGGATATCCGGCGTCCTCCAGGCACGCCCAGGCGAGTTCCAGCATCCAGCGCTGCTGCGGGTCCATGCGCTGCGCTTCATAGGGCGTGATGCGGAAGAGGGGCGCCTCGAAGGTTCCCGCCTCGGCGACGAATCCACCGCGGTCGATCCCGGGGTGGGTGTCGGGGCCGATGCCTTCGGGCCACTGCCAGCGTCCGTCAGGCAGCGTCCCGACCGCGCAGCGCTCTCCTTCGAGGAGCTGCCACAGGCCGACGGGGTCCTCGATGCCACCGGGCAGTCGGCAGGCCATGCCGATGATCGCGATGTCGCGGTCGTCGTGCTGTCCCACGACCGCGGGGCGAGCCACGGCCTCATCCCGGCCGGCGGGTCCGGTGCGGCGACGGGGCTCGTCGGGCCCCCCGGGCTCCTCGGGCTCGGCGATCAGCCCGGTTCGGATCGGCCGCAGGATGTCCGGCGTGCGGCTCGGTTCCTCTCCCCTGAGACCATCGAGATAAGAAATGATTCGTGCGCCGGTATTGTGCTCGAAAAAGAAGAGCGATTCGACTTGAACGCCGTACCGGGTCTGTATTCTCTCCTGAAGATCAAGCAGACCCGCGGAATCGAGTCCCAGCTCGAAGAGCGGGATCTCCAGCGGGTTCGCGTTTCCCTCGTATGCGTCGGAACCGCTGACCATTTCGTCGATCAGATCCAGTACCTCGCGGTGCAGTTGACTGGTTCCGGGGATATCGAAGGACAGCGCCGAGGCGTCCTGTGACAGCTGCCGAACTCGCTCCCGCCGGCGAGGGAGATCGTAGGCCACGAGGACGCCGTTGCCTCCGTTGACGAGATCACCGGGGCGATATCCTGGAACGAGACGGCGAACCTCAGCCCCGTGCAGCTGATGCATACGCAACACGGTGTCGAGACAACGTCCTTGTTCGTTCGTCGCCCGAATGTACTCATGGAGTTCGAACTCCGGATGCCGCTTGAAGTCCCGGCACCGGGTCACTCCCACCGCCGTCTCGGCGGCCCCGGTGTCATGGCACCACGTCAGTAGATGTTCCAGCAGCATGTCACCGAATCCGGAGCCCTGCTCGCGGGGATCGATGTTCAGGGAGAGCACATGCGCGACAGCGCCGTCGGGCCGGTGAAGCCGGTCGGCCGTATCGAATCGCACGGCGAGGAGATCGTCCGCATTGTCGATGCGCTGGGAGTAGACGACACCCTGGACGACGCCTTCGGATTCGACGACGAACTGCCCCACGGGGTGAGCGAAAAGGCGCTGCCTGATGACTTGTTCGGATATCCGAAGGTCCTCGGACCAGCAGAGGCTTTCCAGCTCCAGGAGCCGAGGTATGTCGGAGAGACGGGCGTTGCGAACCGCGCCCTTGCGATTGTTGAGCATGAGTAAGTCCGACCCGCCCCCCCGTGCCCGGCACTTCGCAGTGGCCGAACGACCGTCCTTCTCGCCCCTGAAGGCTGTACCGATTGTTCCGCGCGAGCGAGCCCGAGGCCAAGTGCCGGACGGCTCACCTCACTGCCCCACGCCCCCCAGTCACCGATGTGACGAGACCGAACTCCGACGGAACCGGCCATGCACTGGAGGAAGCTTGCAGGAGCCACACAACGAGCGAAGCATAACTGACAGTCAGGATTGAGCCAGAAGCTCCCCCGTGATCTCGGACACATCTTCGTCGTGCGGCGAGGGCGTGGCCCGGTTTCGTCCCTCGTTGGCCGGCAGGTCTCGTGAGGGGTGAGGCAGCCCTGCTCAGGGGCCTTGATCCAGGGCCCGCCCTCATGGCCTCCGTGTTGGACGTGTGTGCCCTTGGTCGGGGTGCATGTTCAGACGAAGGCCGCTTCGATGTAAGCCGGATACCGAACCATGTGATCGAGTTCGACGCATCGCTTCGACATCGGACGTTAAAGACCAAGTTAGGGTAGCCGTCGCTCCAGTAAGAGCTTGTACGACGAGAGGTGAAAATGTGGCTGGACTGCCCATGAACAGCGGCTGGATCCGCCAGTTCCACCCGGCGCCGGAGGCAGGCACCCGCCTGGTCTGCTTCCCGCACGCCGGTGGGTCGGCCACGTTCTACTTCCCCGTCTCCCGGGCGATGGCCCCCGTCGTCCACGTGCTGGCGGTGCAGTACCCCGGTCGGCAGGACCGCATGAACGAGCCATGTGTAGACGACATTCCGACCCTGGCTGACCGGATCACCGAGGAGCTCGTGCGCTGGGCGGACCGGCCGCTGGTCCTGTTCGGCCACAGCATGGGGGCGACGATAGCCTTCGAGGTCGCACGGCGGCTCGAAGCCGGGGGGAGCGTGCCGCTGGGGCTGTTCGCGTCCGGGCGCAGGGCGCCCTCGCGTCATCGCGACGAGCGGGTCCATCTGCGCGACGACCACGGACTCATCAGGGAGTTGCAGCGGCTGAGCGGCACCGACGCGGAGGTGCTCGCCGACGAGACGCTCCTGCGCATGGTCCTGCCGGCCATGCGCAGCGACTACCGTGCCATCGAAACGTATCGCTACGAGCCGGGGCCTCCGCTGAACTGCCCGATCACCGCATTGACGGCCGACGACGACCCCTTGGTGGACGTGGCCGAGGCCAGGGCGTGGGCGCAGCACACGGTCGCCCCGTTCCGCATCCGGGTCTTCACCGGCGGACACTTCTTCGTCAGTGCCCACGTGGAGAGCGTCGTCGAGGAGATCACCAGGCACATCGGGGCCACGACCACGCGGCGCTGACCACGCGTCGGCGACGAGGGCAAGGAGCTGGGACCACTGGAACTCCACGAGTACGCGTCCTTCGACGCGGTCGGTCTGCGGGAGCTGATCCGGGACCGGGAGGTGAGCGCGGCCGAGGTGGAGCAGGTGGCACGGCTTGCGCTGGAGCGGGCCGACGCCGATCTCAACGCGCTGACCCAGCCGTTGTTCGACCCGTCCCTGGCGCATGAGCCCGATGGGCCGCTGGGCGGAGTCCCCTTCGTCATCAAGGACAGTGGTCCCTTCGCCCAGGGGGTGCCGTTCACGCTCGGCAGCCGCAGCATCAACGGCGCCTACGCGGCGGTCGACCACGACCTGATGGCCCGGTTCCGTGCCTCGGGTCTGGCGACGCTCGGGCAGAGCGCCGCGCCGGAGTTCGGGCTGAGCTTCGCGACCGAGTCGGTGCGCTACGGACCCACCCGCAACCCCTGGGACCTCGGGCGCGGGGTGGGCGGATCGAGCGGTGGCGCGGCCGCGCTCGTCGCCGCGGGCGCGGTACCGCTGGCGCACGCCAACGACGCGGGCGGCTCCATTCGTGTCCCGGCGTCCTCCTGCGGTCTCGTCGGCCTCAAGCCGAGTCTCGGGCGCACCCCGTGCGGGCCGCTGGGCGGCGAGGTCGCCTTCGGGCAGCTCGTGGAGTTCGCGGTGACCCGTACCGTGCGGGACACGGCGCATCTGCTGGACGCGGTCTGCGCGCCGGCGATCGGCGACAAGTACCAGGCGCCGCCGCCCGTGCGCCCGTACGCCGAGGCCATCCGTACCGATCCGGGGCGGCTGCGGGTGGCGCTCACCACCTCGGCGTGGACGAGCGGACCGGTGGACGCGCAGGTCGCGGAGACCACGGTGACCGTCGGCAAGGTGCTGGAGTGGATCGGCCACACGGTGACCGAGACACGGCTGGACGTCGATGGCGAGGCGGTCGTCGAGGCCGCCATGCTCACCGCCGTCACCACAGGTGGCGCAGTGCTGAGGGGCGCGCCCCGCCGACCCGACCCCTCGTCGCTGGAAGCGGTGTCGCGTCGCGTACTCGCCGAGACCGAGGCGTTCACCGTGCTGGACGTCATGAAGGCGATGGAGGCCCAGAACCGGGTGACCCGGCCCGTGGGCCGGTTCTTCCAGGAGTACAGCCTGCTGGTCACGCCGACGCTGGCCCGGCTGCCCGCTCCGCACGGCACCCTGAACTACGACGATCCACACCATTCGGTGCGCTCCTGGCTGAGCCGCATCTTCACGCACGGGCCGTTCACCGCCACGTTCAACGTGTCGGGGAACCCGGCCGTCAGTCTGCCTCTCGGCCAGAGCGTGGAGGGTCTGCCCATCGGGGTGCAGCTCGTCGCGGCGCACGGCCGGGAGGACCTTCTGCTCCAGGTGGCCGCGCAGTTGGAGCAGGCCGTGCCGTGGAAGGACCGTCAGCCGCCGGCGTACGTCGGCTGACACCCGGGGCAGCCGGGCGGCGGGAACGTGCCACGAGCGGGGAACGGGAGCGCCGCCCCCGCCCCGTCAGGGTCGGACCCGGAGCGCGGCGTCAGGAGAACGGACCTTGCCCGCGGACGACGACGGCGGTGGCCAGGTGGCCGGGTCCCTCACCGGCCAGGCTGTGCCACCGCCCCTCGAAGCGGTCGATCCGCTCCCCGGAGACGACCGGTCCGGGGACCTTGAGGGTTCCTGTGAAGGTCCCCCGGTCCGGATCCGGCTCGATCACGCACTCGCTGAAGTCCAGCCAGCGGCCGGTCAGCGGGTACCAGGCCTTGAAGACGCTCTCCTTGGCGCTGAACAGCAGCCTGTCCCAGGCGATCGCGGGTTCGGCCGCGGCGAGTCGGCCGAGGATGCCCCGCTCCTCGGGCAGCGCCACCAGTTCCGCCACGCCGTCGGGCACGGGGGCGTTCGGTTCGGCGTCCACGCCCACCGAGGCGATCGCCGAACGCCGGGCCACCGCCGCGGCGCGGTATCCGTCGCAGTGCGTCATGCTTCCGACCACGCCGTCGGGCCACTTCGGCGCGCGGTGCGCCCACGGCGGACCTTCCCGGGCGGGCAGGATCGGCCCGGGTGCCACGCCGAGCCGGGCCAACGCGGTGCGCGCGCACCGCCGTGCGGTGGCGAACTCCCGCCGCCGCGCCTCGACGGCGCCGGCCACGACCTCGGCCTCCTGCGGGAACAGCGCGATGTCCGGTGGGTCGGTGAACAGCTCACTGACCATCACATCGTCGGGAAGCAACCGGGTGAGCAGCCCTCCCTGGCCGGTGGCGGCGGTCACCGCATGCTCCCCGGTCCGGGGAGCATGCGGCAGAGCCCGGCAGGCGCGACCGACCGGCTGCGCCACTCGCGCGGGTACCCGAGCGCCATGCAACTCAGCGCCCCCGCCGCACCGTGATGGCCACGCTGCCTGTCCTCGTACACACCGCTTCCCCGTCCGTGTCCCCTGCGCACGCTGCCTTTGTGCATGTCCTGTCCCTGCGCGCCGCCCCACGACGCGGGACGACACACGCTCGCCCCACTCTACGTCCCGGCACCAGGGGCCCGGGGGGCGTGGCACCCCGGTCGGCAAGGGTCCCGAGCGGCGCCGTCAGGAGTGCCCGCAGAGCGACGGCGCCCGCCCGGAGGCCGCGTCCCGGACGGGTCTTTGCCGCACGCCCCAGGTGCGGAAACGGTCCGAGGCAGGAAGACCGTCAGGCACCGCTGTCCTCGGTGAGGGAGCGGGTGACGAGCGCGTTGGCCTGGCCGTGCCCCATCGCGCACCCGTCCTGACATCCCATCAGGACGGATGCCCTGAAGGGGCTCGCCGGGTTTTTCGCGGTCGAGTACGCGGCCATCTGGCGCTGCCGGGGCAGCCACGTCCGGGCGTACTCCTCCATCGTCTGCTGCCCCAGTTCCCCTCGCGCCTCCGCCACCGTGGGAGCCGTCTTCTTCCGGTCGGCGTACAACTCTGTCAGCCTGTCGACCGCCGCGTCCTGGGTCCGATACCCAGCTTCCTCTCGCTGTCTTCCCCGAGCGTCGCGAAACCGGATGGTGCAGGCGTGCGGGCACCGGCTGGGCCTGGAGCAGTCACAGGGCTTGAAGAGGGAGCCCCTGCCGCGGGCGAGCTGACGAGCCAAGGAGTGATGCCTTCCGGAGGACGAGTGGACCGGCGGGCCTGGTCCTGCTGACGCGCGCCGCGGTCAGCAGGGCGGGGCCTCCCGCTCGCCGCTTGCTGGCTATTTGCTGACCCAGGGCTGGGCAATCACGCCCATGACCTGCGCTGATGTCCAGCCTTTAGATCTTCGGCAACAACATCGAGGACCGCATGGGTCATCTGCGGTACCTGCTGTTCCACCTGGTCTGCGGCTACGCGGCCGCCTACGGATTCGCCCTCACGAACCCCAACGCCACCACACCGCTGATCGGCGCCTCCGGAGCGATCGCGGGGGTGCTGGGCGCCTACCTGGTCCTGTACCCGAGGGCCCGCGCCTGGGTCCTCGTCCCCTTCCTGATCTTCCTGCCCCTGCGCCTGCCGGCCTGGACCGTGCTGGGTCTGTGGTTCGTCCTCCAGGCGGCGTACTCGGCGGGCGCGGGCCTCACCGGCGCCGGAACGGTGGCCTACGCGGCCCACGTGGTCGGCTTCGTCGTCGGCATGCTGATCGTCTGGCCCCTCAAACCGGGCACTCCCCCACCCCCCGAACCGGGCGGCATCCTCTTCGGACGACAGACCCGAGGGGAGTGGTAGGGCCGCACGCCAGGGGTCGGACAGCACAAGGAAACCCGGAACTACTCCGCATAAGAGATGTTTGCACTCCCAGGCCGGCCGACGATTGTTGAATGAATCAACCACCTGCATGTTTTGCCGGCCTTTTGAGCCTCTGGCAGGACTCATGCTGACCCATTGCCGACTTTCCTGACACCTCGTCATACAGGAAGTGCCCCACAGGGATCACGCCGAGCCCATCCATCGCAGCTCGGAGTGGAGGCCCCAGGGGCTCACAGCCGAGCCCGACAGACCCCCGAGCACCTCACGTCGGAGATGCCACACCACGAGGCGGCGCGAAACACAGCCGGAGTTCCCCGGTTGGTCGAACCGGCGACACTCCGCATCATTCTCCTACCCTGATCAAGCCGGTCGTCCGCCTTGACGAATGACCCTCGGGCCCCGATGAGTGCCTCACCGAACGGAGAAGAGATGCCGATGCACACGGGACGGAACCCAATGCCGTTCAGATAGGGCACGGATGGGCGCGAGTACTGGACGGAAGCAGCTTGATGGTCGGCGGAGCCGGGTGACGCACCCCTCGGTCCGATCGCCGACGCTCGCGACAGGTGCTGGGATGGGGGCGTTTGATGGAGCGTGGGTAAGTGCGTTGTCGGCGACTGGGGTTGAGGTTGCGGCGGGCGGCAACGCGTTCGAGCGTGTGCGACAGGAGGGTCTTGTGGTCCCCAGAGTGCGGTACGGGAGGTAATGTCCGTTTCGGGCTTGGGGTTGGGTGAGGGGTCCTGGTCGGCGGGGATGGGTGGTGGTCAGGCCCGGGGCTGAGTGAACAGGCCGGGTTCGGGTTCGGTGAGGGTCGGAGTAACGCAGACGGATGCCTCGCCCTCCCGGCAGTCCTATGCCGATGCCGGTCTGGCCGGTGTGGAAGAGGGCGATGGCGCCCAGTTCCTCTACCGCCTGACCCCGCTCGAGGGAATGGACGAAATCCGCTCCCGCGTCGGAGGGTCGGGCTCGACGGGGGCGGTGCTCACACCGCCTCGCCGGTGGACTCCGCATCGGGGCGGCGGCCCCGCTTGGCCTGCTGGATCAGCTCGTAGACGTGGCCACGCAGCTCGGCGAACCGCGTCATGGAGCGCGTCGAGAGCTGGTCCCGCTCGTCAGGCAGGTCGATCGCGACGTCCTCCATGATGACGGTCGGCCGGTTCGACAGGACGAGGACGCGCTGCCCGAGGTAGACCGACTCATCGATGTCGTGGGTGACGAAGAGGACGGTGACCCCGAGACGGCGCCACAGCTCCCGGACGAGGTCCTCGAGCTCGGCCCGGGTCTGTGCGTCGACCGCGGCGAACGGCTCGTCCATGATGAGGATGTGCGGTTCGTAGGCGACGGCCCGGGCGATCGCGACGCGCTGCTGCATACCGCCGGAGAGTTGCCACGGGTGCGCGCGGTGGACGTCCGCGAGGCCGACGGCGGCGAGGGCCTCGGTGACGAGGCGCTTCCGCTCGGCGACGGGCACCTTCTTCTCCTTGAGCGGGAGCTCGACGTTCTGCCAGACGGTCATCCAGGGGAAGAGGCGGCGGCCGTACTCCTGGAAGACGACGGCCATGCCCTTGGGCGGGCCGGTCACGAGCTCGCCCTCGAGCCGGATCTCGCCGTCGGTGGCGTCGAGCAGGCCGGCGACGCACTTGAGCAGCGTCGTCTTGCCCGCGCCGGACGGGCCGACGATGCAGGTCAGCTCGCCGGGCGCAATCGTGAATGTCAGGTTGCGGATCGCCTCCACGGCGCCGCCGCCGGATCGGTAGACCTTGCGCAGGCCGCGGACGTCGAGGATGGGCTGGGTCGTCTCGTCACGGCGGGCGCCGGTGGCGTCCGTCGCGGGGGCGGTCGGCGTGCTCGTCATGTCACTCTCCTCGTTGGGCGGCTCGGAGGCCGAGGTACCACCGCAGGATCCGTGCCTCGACGAGGCGGAAGATCAGGGCCAGTGCGACGCCGAGGAGGCCGAGCACGATGATGCCGCTGTACATCTGCGGGATGGCGTAGGTCCGCTGGAACTGGATGATGGTGAAGCCGAGGCCGTTGCTCGCCGCGAACATCTCGCTGATCACCATCAGGATGATGCCGACGGACAGGGACTGGCGGGCGCCGGCGAAGATCTGCGGGCTTGCTCCGGGGAGGATGTGGTGCCAGAGCCGGGCCCGCCTCGAGAGCCGGTAGATCCGTGAGGTGTCGGAGAGCATCTCGTCGAGACCCCGGACGCCTTCGACCGTGTTGAGCAGGATCGGCCAGATGCAGCCGGTGATGATCACCACGATCTTCATCGTGTCGAAGATGCCGAAGAAGAGGATGAGGATCGGCACGAGCACCGGCGGCGGGATGGCGCGGAAGAACTCGAGAACCGGCTCGAGGAAGGCCCGCAGCGCACGGGACTTGCCGATGGCGACGCCGAGGCTGACCCCGAGGACGAAGGCGATGGCGAAGCCGGCGAGCAGCCTCACGAGGCTCGGCAGGACGTCGCCGACGAGGCGGTCCGGCCACCACGTCTCGACGAAGGTGCCCAGGATGTCGCGCAGCGGCGGCCAGAAGAAGCTCGTGCTGTTGGCGGTGGCGAACCACCACGCGGCGACGAGGGCGATCGGCAGGCCGACGGCGAGCACGACGCGACGCAGGGGGTGGGCCATCAGCTGGCCTCCGCTCGGATCGAGGGGTGCCACCGCAGGGCCCGCCGCTCACCCCATCGCGCGACGAGGTTGACGACGACGCCGATGAGACCGGTGACGATGACGAGGGCGTACATCTGGGGAACCGCACCGGAGGACTGGGCGACGCCGATCTCCTTGCCGAGCCCGGGCGTGCCGATGACGAGCTCGCCGGTGATCTCGAGGATCAGCGCGACGGCCGCGCCGAGCCGGAAGCCGGTCATGACGTACGGCAGGGCGGTCGGCCACGTCACGGTCCGCACGGTGCCGCTCGCGCGACTCGATCGTGGTGGCGGTCGTCATCAGGGCACCACCTGGTTGATGATGTCGAGCTTCTGGTCGGTCAGCTTCTCCTCAGCGGCCGGCGTGGCCGGCGTCTCGAGGCTGTCCTTGTTGATGCCCGCCCGGTCCAGGCCGAGGACGCGAATGGCGTTCTCCCGCAGGATGAGCGGCTCGGCCTCCGGCTTGACGTCGAGCGTCTCGAAGTCCGCGAGCCACCGCTCCGGCGTGATGAGGGGGTAGTCGGTGCCGAACAGCGTTTTGTGGCGCAGCATCCCGGAGGCGGCCCGGACGAGCTCCGTGGGGAAGTACTTCGGCGACCAGCCCGACAGCTCGAGATAGATGTTGGCCTTGTGCGTGGCCATCGAGATCGCCTCGGCCTGCCACGGCACCGACGGGTGCGCGAGGATCACCGTCAGTCCGGGGAAGTCGGCGGCGACGTCGTCGAGCAGGAGCGGGTTGGAGTAGCGCAGCTTGATGCCCCGACCGCCGGGCAGGCCGGCACCGATGCCGTTCTGGCCCGTGTGGAACAGGGCTGGGACGCCGAGCTCCTCGAGGGCCTCCCACAGCGGGTAGTGGGCCGAGTCGTCCGGGCTGAAGCCCTGCAGGCTCGGGTGGAACTTGAAGCCGGCGACACCGTGCTCCTCGACGAGGCGACGCGCCTGCGTGACGGCGTCGGCGCCCCGGCACGGGTCGACCGAGCCGAAGGGGATCAGGACGTCGGCGTGCCTGGCGGCCTCCGCCGCGATCCACTCGCTCGAGATCGGCGGGTGCCCCAGGGCCGTGCCCGCGTCGACGGTGAAGACGACGGCGGCCATGCCGAGGCCTCGGTAGGTCTCCGCGATCTGGTCGATTGTCGGGGTCCGGCCGTGGTCGCCCTTGAAGTAGGCGGCGGAGGCGTTGATCAGCTCCTCGTCCATGGAGAGGTGGCCGTGGTCGTCGACCTCGATGTGGACGTGCAGGTCGATGGCGCGGAGGGCGGGCAGGTCGAGGCCCGCGCCGGTGAAGCGGGTCATGGAGTGTTCCTTGCTGCTGCGAGGTCGACGAAGGCATCGAGGGAGTGTGGGTCGGCAAGCGCGTCGCGGGAGGCGACCTCGTCGATCGGGTGGCCCTGCAGGATCCGCTTGACGGGCAGCTCGAGCTTCTTGCCGGTGCGGTTGCGTGGCACGGCCGCCACCTCGGTGATCGTGTCGGGCACGTGCCGCGGCGAGAGCTGGTGTCGCAGCGCGCCGACGATCATCGCGCGCAGCCGCGCGTCGAGCTGCCGCCCGGGCTCGGTCTGGACGAACAGCACGAGGTCGCCGTTGCCGCCGGCCTGCTCAAGGTGGACGACGAGCGAGTCCTGGACGCCGGGGAGCTCCTCGACGACGCGGTAGAACTCGGCGGTGCCGAGGCGCACTCCGCCACGGTTCAGCGTCGCGTCCGACCGGCCGGCGACGTGGCAGTGCCCCTCGGGCGAGAAGACGATCCAGTCGCCGTGCCGCCACACGCCGGGGTAGCGGTCGAAGTAGGCCGCCCGCAGGCGGGATCCGTCGGCGTCGCCCCAGAAGCCGATCGGCATCGAGGGCATCGGCGCGGTGATGACGAGCTCGCCGAGCTCGCCGACGACCTCGTGGCCGGCCCCGTCGAAGGCGCGGGCCGCGACGCCGAGCGCGGCGCCGGAGATCTCGCCGGCCCACACCGGCAGGAGTGGGTCACCCTGGACGATGCCCGAGCACACGTCGGTGCCACCCGAGCCGATGTTGAGCACGACCCCGGGCAGCTGGTCGTAGATCCACGCATAGCCCTCGGGTGGCAGCGGGGCCCCCGCCGAGGCGAACTGCCGGATCCGGAGGCGGTGGTCGCGTGCCGGGCGCAGGCCGGCCTTGCGGCTCGCCATGATGAAGCCCGGCGCGGCACCCATGACGGTCGCGCCGGTCTCCTCGGCGAGCCGCCACTGCCAGTCGAGGTCGGGGTGCACCGGGTTGCCGTCGATGCACACGATCGACGAGCCGACGAGCAGGCCGCTGACGAGCGCGTTCCACATCATCCACGCGGTCGTCGAGTACCAGAGGAAGGTGTCGCCCGGGCCTAGATCCCACGACAGGGCATGGCACTTGAGGTGCTCGAGGAGGATGCCACCGTGTCCGTGGACGATGGCCTTGGGCAGCCCCGTCGTCCCCGAGGAGAAGAGGACGACGAGCGGATGGTCGAAGGGAACCTGCTCGAAGGTGAGCGGCTCGGGCTCGACTGCAGCGAGGGCCTCCGGCCATGACCGCATGCCGCTCACGTTGCCTTGGGCGCCAGTGCTCCCGTGGGTGCCCGTCGCGCGGTAGCTGCCGTACTCGACGTCGAAGACGACCGTCAGGGTGGGCAGGCCCGCGACGAGCTCCGCCACGTCGGCGCTCTTGTCGACGGGCTTGTCGCCGTAGGTGTAGCCGCCCGCGACGAGGAGGACGGTCGGCTCGACCTGGCCGAACCGGTCGATGACGGACCGGGCGCCGAACTCGGTCGCGCACGAGGCCCAGACCGCGCCCAGCGAGGCCGTGGCGAGGAAGGCGACGACCGTCTCGGGCAGGTTGGGCAGGTGAGCGACGACGCGGGAGCCGGGGCCGACGCCCTGCCGGCGCAGCACCGTGCGGGCCCGGGCGACCTGGTCGCGCAGCTCACCGAGCGTCAGGGCGGCCGGCTCCCGGGTCTGGGAGTACGCGTGGATCGCGACCCGGTCGTCGTCGGTGTGCCGGAAGACCTGCTCGGCGTAGTTGAGCCGAGCGCCGGGGAACCACTCGGCACCGGGCATCCGGGCCGAGGCGAGCACCCGCTCCGGCGGGACGGATGCGAGCACGTCGAAGTGGTCCCAGATGCTGCCCCAGAAGCCCTCGAGATCGGTGACCGACCACTCCCACAGCTGTCGGCGGTCGAAGCGCAGGCCCCGCTCGCGGGCGAGCCAGTCGAGGTAGTGGGCGAGGCGCGAGGAGGTGAGCTGCTCCTCGCCGGGGGTGAAGAGCAGGTCTCCGTGCGTGAGGCCGTGCTCGGTCGCCGGTCCGGTCGTCTGCTCGGGGGGCTGCTCCGCCGTCTGTTCAGTGCTCTGTTCGGTCACGGCAGGCCCGCCTCCTCCTTGGCCCGGATCAGGCCTCTCAGCGCCGCATCGCGCCGCGCGCGCAGCCCGTCCTCGTCCTGCCCGGTCGTGTCCATCTCCTCGGTCATGCCCGCCACGATCGCCGCACAGAGGTCGGGGGTCAGGCTCGGGTCTCCGAGGTCCTTCCACCACTCGGCGGTCGGTGGCCCGAGGTGCTCGAGGATGTGCGCGATGCCGCCCGCACCGCCGGACAGGTGCTGAGTGGCGAACGGTCCGAGCAGCGCCCAGCGCAGTCCCGGCCCCCAGGCGATCGCGGTGTCGATGTCGGCGACGCTGACGACTCCGCGGCCGACGAGGTCGTACGCCTCTCGCCACAGCGCCGCCTGGAGCCGGTTCACGACGTGGCCCGGCAGCTCGGTCCGCAGCGTGATGCACTTCTTGCCGACCCCGGTGAAGAACGCGTCGGCCGCGCGGAGTGCGCTCTGCGCCGTGGTCGGCGCCCCGACAAGCTCGACGAGCGGCACGAGGTGGGGCGGGTTGAACGGGTGCGCGACGAGGACGCGCTCGGGGTGACGGCCGGCCGCTCCTGCGAACGAGCTGGGCGGCAGGCCCGAACTGGAGCTTGTCAGGAGCACGTCCGCCCCGGTCAGCGAATCGAGCCGGCCGAAGAGGTCGCGCTTGACATCGAGTACCTCGGGACCGGCCTCGATGACGAGGTCGGCAGCCGGCGCGTAGGTCTCGACCTCGGTCGTCGTCGTGAGGTGGTCGAGCGTGTCGGCCGGGCCGTCGCCCTCCTCGATGAAGGCCGCCGCCAGGGTGCGCGCCCGCTCGAACGCCGGTCGGTCCGGGTCGACGAGGACGACGTCGAGGCCGTGCCGCAGCAGGTGGGCGGCCCAGCTCGTCCCGATGGCGCCTGCACCGACGACGAGGACGGTCCGAACGTCGCGGTATGCCACTGGGCTCGCTCCCGCGGTCACGCCCGGGCCCCCGCCGTGTCACGGTCGAGGAAGGCGCGCATCCGCGACTTCGCCTCATCGCTGCCGGAGGCGATGCCGGCCATGAGCGACTCGATGAGGTAGCCCTCGTGCGGGTTCGCCTCCGCGGTGCGTGGCAGCACGTGGAGAATCCCGTAGTTCGTGATCGGGCTGTTGGCCGCGGCGCGATGGGCCAGCTCCAGTGCGGTCGGCAGGCCGTTCCCGTCCTCGACGACGTACTGGGACAGGCCGATCTGCTCCCCCTCGACGGCGTCGTAGCGGCGGCCCGTGAGCATCATGTCCGTCATCCGCGCAGCTCCGATGAGCCGGGGCAGTCGCACCGACGCACCACCTCCGACGAACAGCCCGCGCTGCCCCTCCGGCAGCGCGTAGAACGTCGAAGGTTCGGCCACCCGCACGTGGGTCGCGGACGCCAGCTCGAGGCCACCGCCGATCACCGCACCCTTGAGTACGCTGAAGATCGGGACGGGCGAGGCGATGAGCGCATCGAGCGCCCCGTGCCACATCCGCGAGTGCAGTACTCCCTCGAACACGCCCGACTCGTCCATCGTGTTGAGGTCGAGTCCGGCACAGAAGTGCCGGCCCTCGGCGGCGAGGACGACCGCGCGCACCCCCTCGGGCACGGCGCGGAAGTAGGCGCCGAGCCCGAGGACCGTTTCGTTGTCAAGGGCGTTGCGCTTGTCCGGGCGGGCGAGCTCGAGGATGTCGACCGGGCCGTCGCTCCGGCGTCGCACGGTCTGTGGCAGCGCCGACGGCTGCGTCGTGGCCGGTTCGATCATTGTCACTCCTGAATGTTGTGGCAGGTTCCGTCGGCTGCACCGCTCAGGGCTTCGGAACGGACTGCAGCAGGCCGACGACGTCGGCGTCCTTGGTGATGACGCCGTACTCCTTCATCAGGCCACCCATTGCGGTCAGCTCGTCCTTGCGCACGGGGCCGCCCATGTCCTCGAGGACGACCGCCTTCGACAGGGCAGGGTCGATCTTGAGGGCCGACGCCGCCTTGGCGCGGACCTCGTCCGGGTGCGCCTACGCGTAGTCCATGGTCACGTTGATCGCCTTGGCCATGGCCGAGACGAGCTCCGGCTTCGACTTCACGAGCGTGCCGCTCGCGAAGTAGACCATCGTCGGGTGGCCCTTGACCGAGGCGACGCCCGGGTAGGTCACCACGGGGTTGTCGGCCTTGCGGATGATCGTCATGAACGGCTCGGGAGTCCACACCGCGTCGACCTGGCCGCTCTTGAGAGCCGCCTCCATGTTCGGGTACGGCAGCTCGACGAACGAGACGGCCTTCGGGTCGCCCCCGTCCTTCTTCACCGCGTCCATGATGAGCAGGTCGCCCATGGACTTCAGGGTGTTGACGGCGACCTTCTTGCCCACGAGGTCCTTGGCGGTCTTGATACCGCTGTCCGGCCTCGTGAGGACGGCGTGGACACCCTTGTCGGTGTCGTAGGTGTAGGACGAGACGACGCGGACGTCGAGACCCTTGTCCCGCGCCTGGAGCAGGGAGATCGGGTTGCCCGTCGCGAACTGCATCTGCCCGGACATGACCGCGGGCACGAGCGCCGCACCACCCTGGCCGGTCTCGAGCTTGACGTCCAGTCCCTCCTTGGCGAAGAAGCCCTTGTCCATGCCCAGCATGATCGCCGCGGTGGGCAGGATCGGCAGGGTGCCGACGGTCACCTCGGTCGTCCCGCCGCCACCGGCGGTCCCCTTGGCCGGCTCCGAGGAGCCACAGGCACTCATGGCGAGGGCACTCGCGAGCACCAGCGCCGTGAAGGTCATCTTCTTCATGGGTATGTCTCCTTGGCTTGCCGGAACTCGTACGTACGGCTGTGGGTGTCGCTGCCGCGCGGCTTCGGGCAGCGTTCAGGGACGGGCCGGTCCTGGCCCCTGTTGGTTGTCGGCGGCGAACTGCTCCCGCAGGCGGAACTTCTGGATCTTGCCGGTCACATTGCGGGGGATCGCCGCGACGATCACGACCTCGCGGGGGAGCTTGTAGCCGGCGAGGCGCTCGCGCAGCTGCTCGCGCAACTCCGCCCCGTCGAGCTCGACGCCGGCCGCGGGCTCGACGTAGGCCACCCCGGATTCGCCCCAACGGCCGTCCGGCACGCCGATGACGGCACAGTCACGGACGCCCTCGAGCTGGAGCAGGCTGTTCTCCACCTCTGCGGGATAGACGTTCTCCCCGCCCGAGATGTACATGTCCTTGACCCGGTCCTTGACGAAGAGGTAGCCCTCCTCGTCGCTGATCCCGACGTCGCCGCTGTGGTACCAACCGTCGGCGAGGGCCTCCGCGGTCGCCTCGGGAAGGTTCCAGTAGCCGGTCATGACGTTCGGCCCGGCGATGAGGATCTCGCCGGCCTTGCCGGGAGGCGCCGGCCCGTCGAACCCGACGACGACGCTGTCGGTGAAGAAGTGGGGCCGGCCGACCGAGCCGGACTTGTGCACGTTGTCGCGCGGCTCGAGCATCCTCGTCCCGGGGGCCGTCTCGGTCATGCCGAAGCCCTGCATCAGCGGGATCCCCTTGGCCGCCCACGTCGCGATCGTCCGGTCCGGCAGGGGCGACCCACCGACCATGAGGGCCCGTACCGAGGACAGGTCCGCCTCGGCGAAGCGGGGCTGCTGACTGATGGCGTCGAGCATGGCCGGGACGAAGAACGCCGAGGTGACCTGCCGCTCCTCGAGCGTGCGCAGCACCGTCGGGGCATCGAAGCCACGCTGGATGAGGAGCCGCCCGCCGAGCGTGAAGGTCGGCAGCGTCATCATGTTGAGCCCGGCGATGTGGAAGAGCGGGGCGCAGACGAGGTGGTGCTCGTCCTGCCGGAGGTCCTGGCCGATGAGCGCGTTGACGTTCTGGTAGAAGAGCGCCCGGTGCGAGAGCATCGCGCCCTTCGGGCGGCCGGTCGTACCCGACGTGTACATGATAAGCGCCGTGGCCTCGAGCGGCACCGCTGCGGATTCCCATACGGGGGACCCGGCGGCGAGGAGGTCCTCGTAGGCGGGTCCATCCGCCCCGGTGGCGGGCTCGTCGACGTGGATCCAGCTCTCGACGGCGCCGACAGCACGGATCAGATGGCCCCCGACGTTGGCCACCTGCGCCTCGCCGTAGACGCACAGCCGCGCGCCGCTGTCCGCGAGGATGTAGGCCACCTCCGGCCCGGACAGGCGCGGGTTGACGAGAACCGCTGCCGCGCCGACCATGCCGCACGCGAAGAACACCTCGAGGAGGGCCGGATGGTTGAACCCGATGTAGGCGACCCGGTCCCCCGGCTCGATGCCTGCGGCGCGAAGGGCGTTGGCAAGGCGGTTGGTCCGCTCGTGGACCTCGAGGTAGGTGCGCTCCGCACCCTCGAACTCCCAGGCGACGGCATCCGGGCGGACCCGCGCTCGCCGAGCCGGCCACGAGCCGATACCGAGGTTGTCGATGCGGCTGGCCGCGAGGTCGAAGGACGTGGGCGACGGCGGGGTCACCGGATCGGCGGCGCTTCCCATCTTCGGTCCTCCTGAACACGCTGGGATGGTGCCCGACCGGGCGAGAAGCATGACAACAGGTATCGTTCAAAAAAACAATGGTTTGCTCATGGTGTGATTACTGTGTCCGCGTCCCGAACACTCCGCGAGGAGGCCACCATGCCAAGAACCGCCGCGCGCAGCTCCACGGGAGCGCCACCGATGCCTTCCGATCGCGCGTCAGAAAGCGAATCGGAATCCGAGTCGGCGCTCGACTGCAACCTCGTCTTCCTCCTCATCCGCGCCGGCGCCCTCGGCGCCGCGAACGACACCCGGGTCCTCGCAAAGCACGGCCTCAAGGTGCGCCAGTACGCGGTCCTGACGACCGCCTGCACGCGGCCGCGGACCCAGAAGGAGCTGTCCGACTTCCTCATGCTCAACCCGAGCCAGATCGTGACGCTCGTCGACACGTTGGAGGACCTCGGGCTCGTCGAGCGAGAGGCCGCGGTCGGCGACCGCCGCGCCAAGCTCGTCGTCGCGACAACACGCGGCCGGAAGCTCTTCGACGCGGTCCGGATCGACGTCGGCGACGCCCACGACCGCCTGCTGGGCCACCTGTCACCCTCCCAACGCGAGGAGTTCCTAACGGTGCTGCGCAGGCTGGCCCTCCCAGACAGCTGACTCCCTTCACCTCCGAGTCGCGCCTCCGCGGCGCGCCACATCTCGCTGCGGCAGTCCGGATCGGCGTCGATCACGCCCTCGTTCCCGGCTGCGGGGAGGCCGGCTCCCCATGCCACAGAGGTGTTGCCAAGCTGCTGCTGCGGCAGGCGAGTCGAGGTGTACTGGCGGTGCGTTCGGCCGGGCCGGGGCATCCCGGTCAGGCGGTCGTAAGGGCTCCGGTGACGGTCTTCCAGATGCGGAGCCGTTCGGTCATCTCGGTGCGATAGTCACTCACTGTGATCAAATGACGTCGAGGGCGGAAGTGGCTGGAGATCCGGCTGAAGGCGGCAAGGAACCTCTGGGCCGCTTTGCTGGAGCGGAAGACCTTCACAGTGCTGCGGACTCTGCTGCTCAATTCCGTCATGCGGTGAGTTGGCAGGCGAGGCGGCTGGTGCGGGGGTGGACGGGGTGCCGGCCCAGTCGCTGTCGAGTCTGATGACGTTGATCGCGGTGGCAGAGAAGGCGCGTTGGAGGCGGACCTTCGGCAAGCCGCGGTAGCGTGCCCGCCGGATGCCGGTGATGTCCAGGACATCCCCGCGCGGCCGGCCTGGCGCTGATCTCCCGGGTCTTCGCCGGACACGCCGAGGGCCTGACGCGCGAGGATGGCCTGGACAACATCACGCTCTACTGGCTGACGAACACGGCGATCTCCGCGGCCCGTCTCTACGCGGAGAACGAACACCCCTTCTTCGCCGTCAAGGGAGTCTCCGTTCCGGTTGCCGTGAGCGTCTTCCCCGACGAGCTCTGTGAGGCCCCGAGGAGCTGGGCGGAGCAGGCGTATCCCCGTCTCGTTCACTACAACAGGCCCGACAAGGGCGGGCACTTCGCGACCTGGGAGCAGCCGGACCTGTTTGTGGACGAGGTCCGCGCGGGCTTCCGGTCGCTGCGCTGACCCCGTGTTTTCCCACCGCCCGGTCTTGACGCTCACGAGATCGTGCGGCGGAGTCCGGCACGGAGCCGGTCGCACGGACACCCGGACACGCCCTGGCGGCAATGCCGTCGCGCCGGCCGAGGCGTGATCTGCCGGCACGGTCTCGGAGACGGTGCCGCCAGCCGGGAGCATGCCGGAGTCATCGGGTCACGGCTTCCGCGGAAATGGGTCGACCGGTTCACCCACCAACAGCTCCACAACACGATCCGGAGACATCCCGCCCCACGGATACGAAACCAACCACTACGCGCAACACCAACCCCGGCCGACGGCTGGAGCCAACGCACAGAGCCTCCGCCGATCCCGGAGCGATTCACTGCACTCGCCGGGACACGCTCCACGCGGATGCGCCCGTCCGGATGAGCGTGCCGGGCCCCCGGCCGTGGGGAGCTGGGATAGGTTCCGCGTGGTGAAGGGGACCTTCGAGGCTGCTGTTACCGCAGCCGGGATGTTCGCGGGCACCAACATCGACGACATCCTCGTGCTGACGGTGCTGTTCCTGGCCCGCCGGGCCACCGGCCGGCCCACGGGCCGGCAGATCTGGATCGGCCAGTACCTCGGGTTCGCCGTACTGCTTGTGCTCTCGACGGTCGCCGCGCTCATGCTGGTGGCCTTACCGGACCGGTGGCTGGGACTGCTGGGGCTGGTGCCGCTCGTGCTGGGCGTGCGCGGCCTGATCACCGCTGCACGGGAAGAAGGATCCGGTGAGGACAACACCGCCATGGCCGGCGGGGTGTTGCCGGTGGCCGGGGTGACCGTCGCCGCCGGAGCCGACAACGTCTCGGTGTACACCCCGATGTTCCACGCCCTCGGCGCCGGCGCCCTGGCCGTGGTCCTCACCGTGTTCGCCGCCGGAATCGCCCTGTGGTGCCTGGCCGGGGCCTGGCTGGGCACCTCCCGGGCGGCCACCGCGGTCGTCCAGCGGCACGGGCGATGGATCATTCCCGCGGTGTTCGTGCTCATCGGCGCGGCCCTGATCATCCACTTCGGCCCGATCACCCCCTAGCGATCGCCGCGCCGCTGCATCCCCTCGCCCGCCCGCTGCACGCGGCAGCCCTCTTCCCCTCCTCACGCTCCTCACGACCCGCAACGGCACCGAACTCGCCACCTGCGCCGAAGCCGTTCGCCTCCGCCTGGCCCGCAGGCCGGCACACATACCGAGCCGTGATACCGATCGGCACCACCATGACCTGGCGATCCATCAAAAACGTCAGTGCTTCACCGGCACCGTCACCTGGCGTGGAGCGGACACCGAGCGCCATCCGGCTCATTCCTGCCTCCTTCTTGCCGCTCCCAGTCTCTCCACACACGCCGCGAGCCGCGCGCACAGCGGCCGGGCCATCACGCGTGGCTCCGATTGCGGGGGCAGGGGGCGCGCCCCAGCATGAGCTCAGCAGGCGTGAGACCTGCGCTCATGCTCGTCCGTGGGCATGGTGCGCTGTCGCGATCCCCACCACGAGGCCGGAGACGACCGATCCGACGCGCCCCTGCATGTCACTGAAAACGCTCGTCAGAAACGGGAAGAGAGCCCATGTCTCAGGCATCCGGGAACGGCGACTCCGAAGACCAGACCAACGCCGGACTGCCCCGGCGCCACGTGCTGCGCACGGCCGGTGCGGGTGCGCTGGGACTCGGCCTGGGAGGCATCGCGTTGACCGCCGTCACGGGGCCCCGCGGCGGGGCCCCGCAGCCCCAGGCCACATCCATACCCACGCCCGAAGGCCTCGGCTCCGTCGGACAGGCGCCGCACCTGCCGGCTGGGTTCACCAAGACGTTCACCAGCCGTTTCGTCCAAGCCAACGGAATCCGCCAGCACGTGGTCGTCGGAGGCGAAGGGCCGCCGCTGCTCCTGATACACGGCTGGCCCGAGACCTGGTACGCCTGGCGCCTGGTGATGCCGGAACTGGCCGGACACTTCACGGTCGTCGTCGTCGACCAACGCGGCATCGGGCTGACCGAGAAACCCGAGAGCGGGTACGACACCCGTACCCTGGCACGCGACATGGTCGCTCTGATGGACGCACTCGGCCACCAGCGGTTCGCCGTGGTCGGCCATGACACCGGAATGCCCATCGCCTACGCGCTGGCCGCAGACCACCCGGAGCGCGTCACCCGCCTGGCCGTCGCCGAGGCGTTCCTCCCGGCCGTGACCCCGTCGCCGCCCCTGATCGGCGCCGCGCAGGTCAACAACCGGCTGTGGCACATCCCCTTCAACCGGCTCACCGACGTGAACGAACAGCTCGTCCGGGGACGTGAAGGCATCTACTTCGGCTGGCAGTTCGCCACCAAGGCCGTACGAAAACTCCCCGACTACGCCGTCGACCACTACGTCCGGATCCTCGCCTCCCAGCACGAATCCCTGCGCGGCAGCTTCGGGTGGTACCGCGCGCTCGACATCACCGGCGTGCAGGACCAGCAACGCAAAACACGCCTGCTGACCCTGCCCGTCCTTGCGATCGGCGGTGCGGGAAGCCTCGGTAACAACGTCGCCGGCACCATGAAACTTGTCGCACACGACGTGCGGAGCGTAGTCATCCCCGGCACCGGCCACTGGGTGGCCGAGGAGGCACCCCAGGAAGTGCTCGCGGCGCTGACCACGTTCCTGGCCCCGTACCGCAACCAAGGCCGGAGCACACGACCTCAGCCGGCCGCGACGCTCGGCACATGACCGCCATCGGTGTGCGGCTCAGCCGACGAGTTGCTGGCCTCCGTCGATGTCGTAGGTCGCACCCGTGAGTGCGGTGTTGGTCATGATGTGCACGGCGAGCGCCGCCACGTCGTCGGGTACGACCACACGACCGATGGGCAGCGCGGCGCGCAGTTCCTCGCGACGGGCGTCGAGCGCGTCGCCGAGCAGACGGGCCGACAACGGCGTGTCCACGAAGCCGGCGGCGATCAGGTTCACCCGGACCGGCGCGAGCTCGAGTGCGAGACTGGCCGCGAACGCGGGCATCGCGGCGGTGACAGCGGGGGCGGCACCGAGAGCGGCCCGGATCCTGCGGGCTCCCGTGCCGCCCAGGAGCAGCAGCGTGCCGCCCGGCCGTACGGTGTCGGCGCAGTGGTGCGCGACCTCGAGTGCGAGCACCATGTGGTCACTGATCGCCCGGCGTGCCTGCTCGGCGTCCATGTCCAGGAGGCGGCCGTAGGACGGGCCTCCCGCGGTGACCATCACGTGGTCGATCGGCCCTGGCAGCTGCTGGAAGAACCGCTCCAGCTGCGCCGCGTCGTGGGCGTCGAAGGCCGCGGTGCTGAGCGCGTCGGCCTCCATGGCCGCGGTGCGCAGCCGTTCCGGGGCCCGTCCGGTGAGGACCACGGAGGCGCCCCGGCTACGGGCGAGCCGTGCGGTCGCCAGTCCGATGCCCGCGCTCCCACCGATGACGACGAGGGTCTGCCCGAGCAGGGGCAGGCCGTCGGCGCTGTGCCCCCCAGGCGGTTTCGAGGTCATGAATCCTCCTGTGCTGTGGCGTCACGGTCCCGCCCGGGCTTCTTCTCACTGTTGGAGTGGTTGCGCCAGGGCATGCTTGATCTGCTTGGTCCGCTCGTCGGCGAGGACCTCGACCCGGTCGTTCGCCAGGGCGTCCATCGTCTGCACCGCCACGTCCGCCGCGCTGATCTTCGGCGCGTCCGTGAAGCTGCTGAGGTCCGTCTCCACGAAACCGGCGTGGACCCCGATCACGAGCGTTCCCTGCTCGCGCAGGCCCTCCCGCAGCGCACCCGTCAGCGACCACTGGGCTGCCTTGGACGCCGCATACCCGGGGTACTCCGGCCGGGGGAGCCAGGAGGCAGCCGACAGCATGTTCACCAGTGCGCCGCCGCCGTTGCGCGCCAGGACCGGGGCGAAGGCACGGGACACGGCCCACGTGCCGAAGTAGTTGACCTCCATCGCCTCGCGTGCACCGTCGAAGGGACCCGTCAGCAGTTCGGTCTCAAAACCGGCAACGCCCGCGTTGTTGACGACGATGGTGACGTCACCGGCGGTCTCGGCCGCCGCGGCGACGTCCTCCGGCTTGGTGACGTCCAGGCGCAGCGCAGAAAGGTCGTCGTCGCTCACGCTCGACGGATCGCGGACACCGGCGTAGACCTTGGCTGCTCCCCGCTCGATCAGCGCCCGGGCGAACGCGTGTCCGATACCACGATTGGCCCCCGTCACCAGGGCGATCGATCCCTTGATCTCCATCGCGCTTCCTTCCCGCTGCCGCCTGCCGAGCACAGCAGACACTGAGGCGGGGGACGACTCTGCGACGGGGCCTGAACCGGACCACGTCCTGGCACGCCCCAGGCCCATGCACGACTGGCGCAAAGGGAGACTCGACACCTGGAGGCCGGTTCTCGATCTTCACCCACATTTCAGGCCAGTGCCCCGCAGGGTCCCCACGTAAAAAGTCCTCTCCGTCACCAGCGTGCATCGGACGCCGCAGCGACGCACGTGAGACGGTGCTCGGCTACGGGCCCCCTTTCCCGTCGACGGTCGATCCACAGAGAGCAACCGCCGTCGAGATGACGTGCGAGGCCTCCCCAGAACACCGGTGCGGGCGCTGAGCCGGTCGAACGGCGGGGACTTCATCGGGCTTGGCCACGTTCGCCCGGTGGTCCTGGCACGCTGCGGCCGATGTACCCCGGCTTACGTGGAGTCGGGCTGCTGGACTCCAGGCGATCGAGGGAGTCGCCCTCAGCTCGAACTCGATGGGTGTGAGCATGCCGAGCACGACTGAGTGGGTTGTCGGCACCTGCGGAGTCAAACTGATTTGGTCACGGCGACGCGCGCGTCGGCGTGACCGGCTGCCGCCGCGATGGGCGACTGGAGCCGCCGCACTGCTTCCAGATGGTCGCCGGTCCAGATGATGCGGATGCCGGTCCCCGCCGCCCGTCCGTCCGCATCACGCAGGTCCCGGCGGACCGCCTCGACCAGCAGGGCGTTGTGCTCCCGGTCGGACTCCAGAGGCTCCGGTACCGGCCCTTCGCTCTCCAGCCCCTCGGCCAGGGTCTCGTACCACCGGAAGACCCGTTCCGCCATGACCAGCAGCTCCCTCTGCGCGGCGGCGCGGTCCTCGAGCGGTCGGCCGCCCGGGGCCCGCCGCCACAGCTCCAGGACCGCGTCGGCGGCCAGACGGAGCCCTACGACACCGGTGATCAGAGTCGTCGTCTCGCACAACGAGACGTTCTTTGCTCCGCGCTCGGCCAGATAGGTCCTGAAGGCGTCGTCCAGTCGGCGCGCCGAGGCCGCCGCCCGACGGCCCTCCTGCGGGCGCTCGATGGTTTCGGGCCTGAAAGTACAGCAGGACACCGCATAGCCCACTGCCCCGAGCACATAGCGCGCGCTGTCGACATACGCCTCCGCCAACGCCCTGGCGAGGGCGGCGGACGCACCGCGCGGCCAGAAGAGCAGGCCGACGACCAGGCTCACCGCACAGCCGAGCGCGATGTCCTCGATACGGAACAGGACGACCGACAGGTCCGCCGGCTGGGCGATGTCGAACAGGATCACCAGGGCAAGCGTGAAGGCCGCCTGCCCGGCGGTGAACGAGATCGCGGCCGGGACGACTCCCGCGGCCATCACTGCGACGGGCAGCAGGATCCACAGCACGGCCGTGTGGTGTCCGATGAGCTGGAGCAGACCGGCGCCCAGGACCGAGCCGACCAGGGTGCCGCCGAGGGCGCGGAAGACGTTCTGTCCGGTGCTGAGAGCGTTGGAACGCAGCACCGACAGGATGCCCAGCGTGATCCAGAAGCCGTGCTGGACGCCGGTCACGTCGGCCAGTGCGATGCCGACGCCCAGGCCGATGGCGCCGCGGATGCTGTTGTGCAGCCATATGGAGTGCGGCTCGACATGTGCGGCGGCGCGTTCCGTGGCGCTGGTCAGGCGACTGGACGGCGATCCGGGCTCGCGGCCGAGCAGGCGGTCCGGCCAGCTGCGGTGATCGGCGGTCCGGGCGATGTCGACGTTCCGGGCGATCTGCAGGACGACGAAGGCCACCTCCTGAGCCCGGAAGGTGACGTCGAGGCTGTCGACCAAGGTGTCGAGGCCACGCCTGCCGCCGGAGCCGTCGTCCGGCATCGGCAGCCGGTCGACTGCCCCGTCCTCCAGCGCGGTCAACGCATGACGGAGCTCCTCCGTCCCGGCGCGCAGGCGGTCCGGCGTGATGCGCGGATCATCGAGCATCTCCGCCGCCGGTTCCAGTACGGCGGCAGCGGCCCTGCGCACCACTGAGGACTGCCGGGTACCCGTCGAACCGTCCTCGACGGCGGGGGCGGCCTCCACGAGGATCGCGCTCAGCCAGGTCAGCTCGTCGATCAGGCGGACCAGCGCCCGGGATCCGGTGGACAGGCTGGTGGGCCGGTAGGGGGTGGCGGTGAACGCCTGCTGCAGCTTCTGTGTGCTCGCCCTGGTCTCCTGGGCGCGGGCACGGCACTCCGCGAAGGCGGGGCCGGCGGCACGGCCCGTGAAGTAGTCCGCATCGGTGCGCAACTGCACCGCCGCAGCTCGGCAGACCCGAGCCGCGGGCGCGCTGAGCGGATCGGCCTGCGTCCTCGCCCACAACAGCCAGACCGCGATCAGGGACGTCCCGGCCGCCAGCACCACGCCGATCAGCCGGTCGGGCAGCTGGGCCGGGGGAGCGGGCGAAGACACCGGCAGGATGAACGCCAACAGCAGCGACGTCGTGGCGCCGGCCAGGACCGAGCTGACCACGCCCGAGAAGAGCACGACGAAGCCCACCACCAGCGTCGCAGCAGTCGCGATCCATACCGATCGCGACGCGAGGGTGCCCAGCGAGACCAGCACCAGCCAGGCCGCGCCGAGCGCCGCGTGCGCGCGCAGCCGCTGCACCACGGGGCCGGTGTGTTCGACCAGCAAGAGCATCGCGAACGCGCCGAACGCGGCGAAGGTGCCCGTGACCGGTGCGTGGAAGACCTGGGTGCACAGCGCGAAGAGGGACGGCATCACCACCGCGGTCCTGGCCGCCCGCCGCATGGCGGCGAGGCCCGGATCCCGGCGGCTCAACCACGCGGTGAACTGACGCATCTGAATCATCGCGATCCGTCTCGGTGAGGTGGTGGCACGGCATCCGGCTACGGAGCCTCCGCAAAAACCCGTTGGCGGACCACGGCGACCGTTGCTAATCTCCCGGAGGCCGTGCGAGAGAACGAGGAGGTGGTACCCGTGAACGCAGTATCGACACGGGTGCTCCCCTCCGGGGTCACGGTCGGGCGATAGGTCGTCCGGGAGCGCCGTTCCAGCGCACTCCCGAAAGGCACGACCATGCACTTCACTTCCGAGCAGCGCCTCGACGACGGCGTCCTCGAACGCGAATTCACCCTCGGCGAGATTCCCGGCACCCTGTGGACGCCCGGATCCGAACCGGCCCCGCTGATCCTGATGGCCCACAACAACGGCCTGCCCAAGGCGGAACCCCGGCTGGTGGCCCGGGCCCGGTACACCGCGGCCCGCGGCTACGCGGTGGCCACCATCGACGCCGCCGGGTGCGGTGACCGGCCCCGTTCCGCCGCCGACGAGCAGGCCCGCGCCGACCTCCGTCGGGCGGTGCAGGCCGGCGAGCCGGTCGACGGGATCTTCGAGTCCTTCATCGGCCCGCTGGTCGAAAACGCGGTCCCGGAATGGCGGACCACTCTGGACGCCCTCCTTGAGCTGCCCGAGATCGGCGGCCCGGTCGGGTACTCCGGGGGGTGGACCGCCCTCGGCATTCGGCTGGCGGTCCTCGAGCCGCGCATCGCGGCCGCGGGCTTCTTCGCCGGGGGCTACGTGCCCCGTGCCCAGCGCGAGGAGGCCCGGCAGGTCACCATTCCGCTGCTGTTCCTGCTGCAGTGGGACGACGAAGGGAACCCCCGGCAACGGGCCCTGGACCTGTTCGACGCCTTCGGCAGCAAGGAGAAGACGCTGCACGCCAATCTGGGCGGGCACACCGGCACCCCGTGGTTCGAACTGGAGGACGGGTGCCGGTTCTTGGACCGACACCTGAAGTGAGGCCGGGCCGTCAGGCCGGCAGCAGACGGTAAGCGGTGTCGGCCAGGATGCTGCTCGTCGAGGACAGGTCCCGGCCCTCCTCAGCTCCCCGTACCGCGGGCCCCTGCCGACTCGGCGGGGGCCCGCGCTGCCCGAAGCCGTGAACTGTTCGACTTCTGCAGTGCTTCGAGTGCTGACCAATCTCGTGTCCAGGCGCTGTGGTTCTCGTGAACAGAGCCAGGTTGTAGGGTCGGGGGCTGGCGCGGTGACGGAGTGCTTCCGCTCCGTTTCCAGCCCCCGCCGCTTCGAACCGTGCATGCGGTTCTCCCGCACACGGCTCACCGACGCCGTTCACCGACGGCATTCAGCCTCTCCCGCCCGGGCTTTCCGGCCCTGGGTGCCACGACGGTTCCATACGGGCTGATCAGGCCAAGTTCGTTCGGGGACGAGACGGTCAGCACCCACCAGCCGAAGGCCCGGCTGCGCCGGTGCTTTCTGCTGATGAAGTGCACGACGCGTTCCCGCGCGAATCGTCCGATCTTACTGAAGCAGCGGGCGGAGTGGCCGTAGCGGAAGTACGCCATCCACCCGCGGAGGAACAGGTTCAGGTCCCCCACGACCACTTCGGGATGCAGCGGAAGCCGACGCCGGGCGGTGATCTCCCGGATCCGGTCGCGGGCGTGCTGCATCGCCCTGTCCGAGGGCCAGCGGGCCAGGAAGTCGACGCGTCGGCGTCCGCGCAGTCCCCGGGAACGAACCTGACGGTGGTGAAACCCGAGGAAGTCAAATCCTTCCCCGTCCGTCATCAGGTGCACGATCCTCGTCTTGGACGCCTTCGGCCTCAGCCCCAACTTCCCCAGCAGTTCGACCAGTCGGGCGAGTGCCCGCTCGGCCTGACTGCGGGAGAAGCACATCACGACCAGGTCGTCGGCGTAACGGACCAGGACCCCGTCGTGCTCGTCCCATGCCCGGTCCAGCCGGTGCAGATAGACATTGCACATCAACGGTGAGATCACACCGCCCTGCGGGGTCCCGGTCACCGGCCGCCGCACCTGCCCGTCCTCCATCACCCCGGCGCGCAGGATCTGCCGCAGGAGCCTGAGAACAGACTGGTCGCAGATGCGCTCTTCGACCGCGCGCATCAACTCCTCATGCGGAATCGCCGAGAAACACTCGGCGATGTCCGTCTCCACCACCCACCGCCGGCCCCGATGGTGCTCGTCGATGAGCACCTGCAGGGCATCGTGCGCCGAGCGTTTCGGACGGAACCCGAAGCTGCACGCCAGCATGTCGGCCTCGAAGACCGGCTCGAGCACGATCTTCATCGCGGCCTGCACGATGCGGTCACGAACCGTCGGGATGGACAGCGGCCTGCGCTCGTCCTTCACCCCCGGCTTGGGGATGAACACCCGGCGGGCGGGCGAGGGCCGATACCGGCCCTGCCTCAATTCGTCGGCCACTTCGCCGAGAAGACGGTCGATGCCGTACTCCTCGACCTGGGCCAGGGTGGTGCGGTCGATGCCCGGTGCGCCGTTGTTGGCACGCACCATGGCCCACGCGCGCCGGAGCACATCCCTGCGGTGGATCTTGTCTCCCAGCGCGTGGAACCGCCGTCCGGGATCGGCCTTGGCCGACCGGTAAAGCGCATGCTGCAAAGCACGGACCTTGTCCGAGGGAGAACGTCCCCCGACGGCGGGACTAGCCATACCGGCACTCACCGGGCCCCTCCTTGTCACCATGACGCATCGACGAAGCAGTGACCCTTCCCTCACCGGGAGTTGTGCTGTCTCCTCGGCTCAAGCGGTACTACGGCCACCTCCGACGCCCACCCGGCCCGCGTCCACTTCCCGGGATCACCGGTTATAGGACGCGCCGCTTCCGGTGACGATTCTCCGCAGGTCACCGAGCCGGGGAGGGCCTCCCCAGTTCCCGCCGCCACCCTCGATACGTTCCGCGCCCCATACGCCGGGGAGTCCTTCACGGCTGCCCGTCCAGGATCTTCACCGCTTCCATGGCCTTCACCCCGATTTCGAAGGGCTCGGCACTCCCTCGTTCCACCCGAAAGGATGGCTGAGTAACGACGCCGCAGGCTTCGCGTGATGCTACGGACCGTATCGTCGCTCCCCCTTTGCAGGGCCTTTGACGCTGGGCTTCGACGCCGGACGTTTCCCTCCGACGCCGCCAGCCTGCTACCGGGCCTCCTGGCAGCTACCCGGGCCGGACTTCCACCGGCAGGCGACGACGAGCTTACGAACAGCAAGAACACCGCTACGTCACGGTGTCACCTCCTGTTCTGCTGGGCGCACGGAAAACGCTCAGTACCCGGCGGCCTGGGGCGACGAGCTGTGACACTCGCTTCCCCGTGGACCCGCTCCGCCTGCCGCGGGGTCCGGTTGCCGTGCACGGGCCCGCAGGCGGGTGCGGCCTGCGGGCCCGTGCAGTCCGGAGCCGTCAGTTGACGGCCGGGCCGGCGGCGGCGCAGTCCGTCGGCGTGGGCCTGGCGAACGTGGCGCCCCAGCGCCGGACCGTCTCATACGAGACGATCACGCCGCGCTGGAGCAACAGCTCCTCGGTCTCCTCATGGCGGTGGGGCCGGTGCGGGAACGTCTGGCTCCGCCACCGCGCCGTCGACACGGGGCCCGGCGACTGCTCCACGGAGACAGACGCCCTGCCGGGCGGATGCCCGAGGGAGGACGCGGCACTCCCACGCGCGGGTCGGCCCGGTCCGGGGCGGCTTCGAGAGCCGCTGTCGCATGCTGTGTCCATGGGGTTGTTCGCCGGGGATCCGGATCCGGCCTGTGCCTTCTGCGGCATCGTCTCCGGCCGGGTGCCGTCCAGCCGCGTGTACGAGGACGAGCTGGTCCTGTCCTTCATGGACATCCACCCGGCTGCGCCCGGAGACCTCCTCGTCATCCCCAAGATGCACGCGACAGGTCTGCAGGACATCGATGAGACCCTGATGGCCCATCTGTTCCGCGTCGTCCACCTGCTGGCGCGGGCTCTGCGGCGTTCGGGGCTGCCGTGCGAGGGGGTGAACGTGTTCCTCGCCGACGAGAAGGCCGCCGATCAGACGGTCTTCCACCTCCACGTGCACGTCTTCCCCCGCACCGCGGACGACCGGTTCCGCCTGGAGGTCAGGTGGCAGGAGCGGTCCCGGGCCGCCCTCGACCACGACGCCGCACTGATCAGGGCGTGCCTGAACCGCGGCGGAGACCGCCGTGGAACCCCCTGAGACCCGCCAGGCGGCGGGCGGGCTGCTCACAGCACCTTGTGGGTCCCGGAAAGTCGTCGCTGCAGTTCAGGCCGCGTACCGGTGGGGCCGGGCCCCGGGCTCGGCGGTGCCGCCGCTGCCGCCCGCGCCGCCGAGCACACCGAACAGTGCGGCGGCGCCGTGGCAGGCGAAGAGCAGCCCGACGACGATGCGGAACAGGCCGAGAGCGTACGGCTGGGCGTTGTCGCTGTCGCCGTCTCCCGCACCGCCGAACAACCGACCGCCCGAACAACCGACCGCCCGAACACCGAGCGGTCCGCACACACCTCGGTGGGCCCGTGGGCTGGGAGGAGGCCGGAAAAGTACGACACCCCGCGCCGTCCCGTGCCCGCTCACACGACTGTCGTGTGTGCCCCGCAGCACCGACGGGTACCCGGTCGCCTGCATCCCGTACCAGTGGAACACCTCATTCGAGGAGATGACCTGGATGCTCATCCTCGGACTGCTCCTCCTCGCGGCCGCAGGAGCCTTCACCGGCCTGGTGATCACCGACAACCTCTCCGGCGGCCCCGAGTACACCGTGTCCGTACTCGGCCAGGACATCGCCACCATGAACGCGCTGGCCATCTTCTGCTCCGGCCTGGCCCTCGCGCTCATCTTCTGCGTGGGCCTGAGCGCGGTGGCGAGCACAGCGGTTCATCGCCGCCGCGAGCGCCCCCGCCCGTACGCGACTCACCCTGGTGGCTCCGACCGGTGAGACGGGCTCGGTACCCGGCTCGAGGACACCTTGCGGGCCGGGCAGCACACGGATGACCAAGCCCCGAGCCGGGGCGGGAGCAAGTTCGTCGAGTACGACGGGGAGGGGAGAAGACGCAGTGGCGGGCACGGTCTTCCAGCGTGCTCACGGGATGTGGACACTCACATGATCACCGGCACCGTGCCCGTTCCGTATGCCCACCACCACACACCGGGCGACTCACTCCAGAGCGACTTCACGCCGGGGCCCGGCTGTACGGAACGAAGACGTGGTGAGAAGGGCCCGGCACAAAGTCACCGTGGTCCCGGTTGACGTGCTCGGCGGCGCGGGTTGAAGAGCATGGGGGCGGTTGGGCCGCGGCAGCGGCCCGGCGGAGCGGCGCGGGCGTGACCCGCGCCGCTGGGCGGGTCGACGGCGAGCGGGCCGCAGGACGACGCACGTGGTCCCGCTGACGTGAGTCCCCACGGGACGGGTGGTGGACTTCTTGTGTTCGGGGGATCCTGGTCGTGGTCGTTCACAGGCCGGGCGGAGCGCACGGCTCCGCCGTACCGTGCTGTTCCTGCCGTTGGCGGTGGGCGAAATGAAAGTCGAACTGATCCAACCGGCTGCCGACGTGCTGTGCGACGTCCCGGACGACACGCATGAGGAGATCATCACGCTCATCACCGCTGTGGCCGAGAATCCGGAGGTGCAGGTCCCGGAGCCGGCCGCAGCGTTCGGTGAATGGTGCTGGCTTGTGTACACGGTCCGTGGTGACGTGATCGAAGTCCTGGACGTCGGATGCGCTCGGTGACGTCGGTGGCACGTGGGACCTGTGTCGCGGTGGTGCCGCTGTCGTGTCCGGATGCCTGGGTCCGGCCGGCGAAGAGGGACTGTCTGCCGCGGTGTCTCCGGGCGCTGGATCGCGCTGCCGAGGCACACCGATCAGTCTCTTTACGGCTGTCGGGTGAGGGGGTGTGGCCCGCCCGCAGCCCGTGCACGGCCTGCACGGGCGCGAAGCCGCCGGGGAAGCCCTGAAGCGCGTTCCAGGGAGAAGTCTTGGGAGGAGACGGCTGGGCATGTCGGCGCGTGTGCCGGTCAGACCTCCATCACGGCCTCGCATTCGGGGCAGACCAAGGATGCGTACTCATCGGGGTACCACGGCGCCCCACGGCGCTCGGAGGGCCTGCGGCGGGCGGTCGCCATGACGAACGTGTCCTTGCCGCAGAGGGTTCGTGGTCCGGTCCTGGTGGGCGTTCCCGGCGCGGTGGGCGCCGCGTGCACCCGGCGGACGGGCCGTTCTTCATCACCTGGTGAACCGGAGGAGGAGCGTGTGGCCACCGGCTTGTCGAGCTCGTACACGACGACGATGTCGCTCATGCCCCTACCGTAGGCCGATGGGTCGATGTGCCCGCGGCCTCGAGCCGGGTGGCTGTGATCGGCTGTCGCGCCTGGACCGCGAACGGCGGCCACCCGGGCCTGTCCACCGGGCCGAGCCTGGCCGCCTCGAACTCCGCCCGGACCTCGTCGGCCGACCGCAACGCGCCCGAGAACGCGGTGTAGGGCTTGATCGCCCGGGCGGACCGCGTGACGGTCGCCCAGCCGCGCAACGGCCCGCCGTCATTCCCCGCCGGGAAAGTTTTTCCCGGCGCCGGGCGGAACGGGCCGCACGGCGGCGTCCAGGACGGTCAGGGGGCGGGTCCTTCGGCGGCGCCATGGGATGCAAGGGGCGCCCATAGCAGACCGAACGAAGGAACTGAATACCTGCGTCATGGGGTACTCAGTTCCCCGTCTGGGGTTGTCCGGCCCGGGCGCCCTCAAGGTGCTGGACGATCTGCCACATGGGGGTGCTGCTGCGGGTGACCAGGACGACGGTGTCGCCGGTGTCGCCCCAGGTGCGATGAACCAGACCGAGAGCCCGGTCGACAGCCGCGGCGGCGTCGCCCCGAGCGCCGGAGCGCAACCAGGTGCGCAGTCCGTGGTTGTGTGCGGCGACGACGCTCGCGGCGACCGTGCAGGCCCGGACGTCTCCGTCCGCCAGCATGGCGAACCGGCGCTCAAGGTACGCGGCGAGGGCACGCTCGTAGCGCCAGACCACGGATGTCTCATGAACCTTGAGCGCCGCGACCTTGCGGGTGAGCGCGTACCGCTTCACCGAGAACTCGGCGTTCTCCGCATACATGCGCACGACCAGGCGGGCCGCACCGCAGGCGCGTCCGACGGGGTCGGGGTCCCGGCTGCCTTCCTCCAGGTAATCGACCATGTCGGCGAGGGCTCTTTCATGGTCGGGGAAGACGACTGCTTCCTTGGTGGGGAAGTACCTGAAGAACGATCGGCGACCCACGCCGGCCCGGCGCGCGATGTCGTCGATGGTGGTCCTCTCGTAGCCGCGCTCCGTGAAGAGCGCGAAGGCGGCTGACACCAGGAGATCCCTGATGGGAACTTTCCCCTGGTCCTCTTCGGTCGCCGGCCCGCTCGGACCGTTGCAAGGCTGCTCGCTCATGACATGAAAGTACATGCCCCCTTCCCGAGGGGAACTCAGTATGCATAATGAGGGCACTGAGTGCCATCTTGTGGGAGAGCCAATGTCGGATTTCGACCTGTACCGCCCGTCCGAGGAGCACGACATGCTCCGCGACGCCGTCCGCTCGCTGGCCGAGGCGAAGATCGCGCCGTACGCCGCCGCGGT